>NZ_JBEYZD010000004.1:0-221304 GCF_040645895.1 Streptomyces olindensis
ATGCCGGCCCGCTGGGGCACGCGCGCATCGCGGCTGCCGTGGTCCAGGCGCTCGGCCCGCCCGCGGGTCGCGGGTCGCGGGTGGCGGCCGGGGTGTCGGCCCGGCCGTCGGTCCGGCGGCCGGACCGCCACGCGCCGTGGCGCGTCGGGCAACGTTCATGGAGCGATGCTCCCGGGACGGGGCACCGCAGGGGAAGTCCCTGGCGGGCGCACGACCGGTGTGCCCGAACGGGCAGGGCCATACGTGCGGGTGCCGCCCGCAGCAGGCGGTCGCTACGGTGAGCCGGGGCGTGACAGCCCCGGAGAGGAGCGAGCCGTGGGCTTGTCCGTCCGGCACCGTGTCCCGTTCCGTGGGCGACGGACCGCCGTCGCGCCGGCCACCTGCGCCCAGCGGCACATGTGGAACCTGATCGAGCGGCAACTGCCCGATGCCGCCTTCTACAACGTTTGCCATTGGGTCGACCTGCCCGGCCGCGGCACCGCGCAGGATCTGCTCGCGGTCTTCGCCGAACTGCTCGGCCGCCACGAGTCGCTGCGCACCGGCTTCGCCCGCGACCCGGACGGCGACCTCATCCAACACGTGGCGGAATCGGGCGAGTTCGAGGCCGAGGTGTGGACCGTCGGGCGCGGCGAGGACGCGGAGGGCGTGCTGCGCACCTGGCGGCACCGCATGCGGCACTCCCCCTTCGAACCGGCTCGCGCCCCGCTGGTCCGGTTCATGGTGACCGTCGTCGACGGCGCACCGGTGCTCGCCGGCTTCTGCGTGTCCCACCTCGCGGCGGACCTGGCGTCGCTGCGCCTGCTGGCCGACGAAGTGACCCGACTGCTCGACGCCGCCGCCTCCGGGCGTCCCTTCCCGCCCGCCGTACCGTCCCGGCAGCCCGTCGAACAGGCGTGGTTCGAGCGCTCCCCGCGCGGCCGGGCCCTGCTGCGCCGCGCCCACGCGTACTGGCGCCGCCAACTCGCCGGCGCGCCCGCCACCTTGTTCCCCAGGGCCGACGGAGCCGGAGGGCGGCCGGCCGGCACGGGAGGCGAAGCCACGGCGGCCGTGCGCCACAGCGCGGCCCTGGACTCCCGGGCGGTGGCACTCGCCCTGCCGCTGCTGGCACGGCACTGGCGGGTGAGCACCTCCGCGGTGCTGCTGACCGTCGTCGCCCGGCTCCTCGGGCACCGGGCCGGACTGTCCTCGTGCGCTCTGCGCCTGCTCACCGCCAACCGGTCGGATCCCGAGCTGCGCGGCACCGTCGCCAATCTGCACGCGGAGGTCGCCGTGACGATCGACCTGGAGGGGGATCGCGTGGAGGACATCGCCCGCCGCGCCTTCGCCGCGTGCACCGCCGCCTACGCCAACGGCCTCTACGACCCGGACGATGTGACCGACCTGTTCGAGGCCGCCGCCCGTGAGCGGGGCGTCCCCGTCGACCTGTCGTACTGCTTCAACGACATACGGGCGGGGCACGGACTGCCGGAGACGGCCGGGAACCGGACGGGCCCCGTTTCCGGCGCCACCCTGCGGACCGCGATGGCGGACACCGTGGTCACGTCCCACGAGTTCGAGGAGGGCGAGACCTTCTTCCTCGTGATCGACGACGAGGAACCGGGCTGGACCCGGCTGGTGCTCAACGCCGACGGCCGGGCGCTCACGCCGTGCGAGGTACGCGGCTTCCTGTACGACGTCGAGCGGGCACTCGTCGAGCACGCCGAACACGCGGTGGCGGACGGGCTCTGACGGGCCGCGCCCCGGGCGGGTCGCTTCCGTCGCGTCGTGGGATGCCGCTCGGCCGACGCTCCCGGTCGCCGCCCGTGGTGCGGGTGCGCTGGCCGGCGTGGCCGGGCCGCAATCGCCCCTCGTCCGGCCGGCGTTGTGCGGCAGACGCCCCATGGAAGCCGGAACAGGAAACCCCGGAGGGCGCCTCCGGTCCGAACACGTCCGGCGTATGCCTCCAGGGAACGCGCATCGGGTGCACCCGCCCACCGGCAGATGATCCGTTTTCCTCATGCTCCCCGCACGCCTTGGCACCCGCCAGGCGCATCCGGCCGGGCGTTCGGCGTAGCCGGATGACCATAGCCCAAAGTGGGGGTGGCACGATCACCGGGCCCTGGCAAGACTGTTCCCCGAGCCGCCCCCAGAACACGGCAGGCCAGGCAGTGACGCGGCCGTCCGGCGCCGGAAGCCGGACAGTGCCTCGGGTCCGCCGTCCTGGCAGCCACGCCGCGCACGCCCGACGAACGGGCCCGCTGCCGACCGTCCACCGCCGACCGGCCCGGCTCACGGGATGCCCCGGCGCCCCGCGCCGGTCCGCCTCCTCACTCGGCCACCGTCCCGACGCGACCTCCTCCTGGCGGGAGCATATGCCCGTATCCGTAGTCCGACTCGCCCACCGACCCACCGAGTTCAGCCCTGACCGGGTGCCGCCGCGGACGGGGTACCGCGGGTGAACGCCCACGCCACCGGGCCGGTCACCTGCGCGTCCCCGGCCGAACGCGCCGGGGCCGAGCGGTACGGACCGTCACCGGTCGAGAACCCCGCCCTCGGCGAGGTGTTCGCCCACGCCCCGGGATGCACGCCCGAGCAGCTCGACGCGGTCCTGGACGACGCGGCCCGCGCCCACCCCGGCTGGGCGGCGACGCCGCTCGACGTCCGCCGCGAGCACCTCCTCGCCTGCCACCACGCCCTGCTGGCCGTCGTGGACCCGATGGCGGAGCTGCTCACCCGGGAGCAGGGCAAGCCCCTGAGACACGCCCGGGCCGAAGTCCGGCTGGCGGCCGACTGGTTCGCCCACACCGCACGGCTGGACCTGAGCCCGCAGCAGCTGGTCGACGAGCCCGCCGCCCGCGTCGCCCTGGAACGCGTCCCGCACGGCGTCGTCGCCGCGATCGCGCCCTCCAACTACCCCGTCCTGCTGGCCGTGTGCAAGATCGCGCCCGCGCTGCTGGCCGGCAACACCGTGGTCCTCAAGCCCTCCCCGGACACGCCCCTGTCCAGCCTGATGATGGGTGACACCCTCGGGAAGGTGCTGCCCGCGGGCACCTTCGCGGCCGTGGGCGGGGGTCCCGAACTGGGCGCCCGGCTCACCGTCCACCCCGCGGTCCGGCTGGTGTCCTTCACCGGCTCGGTCGACACCGGACGGGCCATCGCCCGGCAGGCCGCGGCCGACCTCAAGCGGATCGTGCTGGAACTCGGCGGCAACGACCCCGCCGTCGTCCTCCCCGGCGCCGACATCGACGCCGTCGCCCGGGACCTGTTCACCCGGGCCATGACGAACAGCGGGCAGTTCTGCGCCGCGGTCAAACGCGTCTACGCCCACCGCACGCAGTATCACCGCCTCGCCGCGGCCATGGCCGACCTGGCGAGCGCCGCCGTCGTGGGCGACGGTCTCGACCCGGCCACCGAGTACGGCCCGCTGGTCAGCCGCGCCCAGCGGGACCGCGTCGCGGGCATGGTGGACGAGGCCGTGCGCTCCGGCGCCCGGGTCCTGGCCGGTGGCCGTGTCCCCGACCGGCCCGGCCACTTCTATCCCCCCACCGTCGTCACCGGCCTCCCGGCGGGCCACCGCCTCGAAGAGGAGGAGCAGTTCGGCCCGGTCGTCCCGGTCATCCCGTACGACGACCCGGAGGAGGCGATCGACCGTGCCGACGCCTCGCCGTACGGGCTCGGGTGCTCCCTGTGGGGCGACGAGGACCGGGCGCGGGCCCTGGCCGGCCGGCCGCGGTGCGGAACCGTGTGGATCAACACCCACGGCGACCTGCGGCACGACGTGCCGTTCGGCGGCCATCGGCACTCGGGGATCGGCGTGGAGTACGGCCCGTGGGGTCTTCACGAGTACACGCAGCTCAAGGTGCACCACATCGCGCTTCGCCAAGCAGATCGGGAGATGTCATGAGGGACACCACGCCGGCCGGCTTCGACGGGACGGAGGGGCTCGATCTGACCGGAGTCAGTGTCTTCGTCGGCGGGCCCATCCAGCACGCCATCCACGACGACGGCTTCCACCAGCCCCTGCGGCACGCGATCCGGGAGATCATCGACGCCGTCGCGGCCGCGAACGGCACGGTCTTCTCCGCCCATGTCGCCGAGAAGTTCGGCGCGGACACCGCCCTGTTCTCCCCGGACCAGGTCAGTGTCCGGGACTTCGACTGGATGCGCCGCTGCGACGTGTTCGTGCCGGTGCTGCCGGTGGACGCCGCGGGCGAGCTGATGCGCACCGACGGCACCCACGTCGAACTCGGCTGGGCCTCCGCGCTAGGCAGGCCCATCGTCGTCGTCACACCGACGCCCATGGCGCCCAACGCCAGCCACCTGCTGCGCGGGCTGCCCTCCGTCGGCGACGTGACGGTGTTCGACCTGGCCGAGGCCCGCGCCCATCCCGCCGAACTGCTCCGGCTGCTCGACAAGCTGGGCCGGGAGGTCGTGATGTCGGAGTGAACGGCACCGCGCGGATCCTGGGGCTGCGGCTGTCGTCCCCCGTCGTGGTGGGCTCCGGCCTGCTCACCGACCAGGAGCGCAATATCCGCCGGCTCTTCGACGACGGGGCATCGGCCGTGGTCACCAAGACCATCCACCCCGACCCCGGCCCCGCGGGCGACGAACGTCTGCTGCGCCTGCCCACCGGCATGCTCAACAGCACCACGTACTCCCGCCGTCCGGTCGGCGACTGGTGCGCGATGCTCCGCAGGTTCGCCGACGACGGGCTGCCGGTGATCGCCTCCGTGCACGCGGACTCACCGGACGAACTCGCCGAGCTGGCCGACCACGTGACGCGGGCGGGCAGCCCCGCCCTGGAGCTCGGCATCTCCTGCCTGAACGAGGAGGGCGGGCTGGACGACACCCCGGAGCGTGTCGCCGCCTACACCGATGCGGTCCGCCGCCGTACCCCGGTGCCGTTCAGCGTCAAGCTGGCGGCCGGGGAGCGGGTCCGGGAGCGGGTCGAGGCGGCCCAGGCCTGTGGCGCGGACGCCGTCACCCTGAGCGACACCGTCGCCGGACTGGCCGTCGACGCGGACACGGGTGAAGTGCGCCTGGGGGGAGCGTTCGGCTACTCCGGGGCCGGGATCAAACCGCTCGTGCTCGCCGAGATCTTCGGCCTGCGCCGCGCCGGGCTGACGGTGCCGGTGATGGCCAGCGGCGGGGTCGAGAACGGCAAGGACGTGGCGGAGTACCTGAGCGTGGGCGCCGACGCCGTCCAGGTCTACACCGCGCTGCACCGGGACATGCACGCCACGCTCCGCGCCATCCGCCAGGGCTTCGACGACTGGCTGGGCGCGCACGGCGGCACGGTGGCGGACCTGGTCGGGCGCAGTGTCAAGAGGTCATGAGGTGAGGGCGATGAGGCAACGCACCACGAACGTACCCCGTTACGGAGACCTGACCAGTCTTCAGGTGCCGCAGGCCATGCGCGGCGCCACCCTGGTGTGGCCGGTGGGAGGACTGGAGCAGCACGGCCCCCACCTCCCGCTCTCCGTCGACATGGACATCCCCGACGCACTGGCCCGGCAGGTGGCCGCGGAGGTCGGCGGGCTGCTGCTGCCCGGCCAGCCGGTCTCGGCCCGGTCACTGCCGCAGAGCGGCGGCGGGCTCCACTTCCCCGGCACCGTGCATCTCGGCGGCGCCACCTTCATCGCGTACCTCACCGACTGCCTCACGGCCCTGTCCCGCCTGGGCCTCGGCCGGCTCGTCGTGATCAACGGGCACTACGAGAACGAGGGCCTGCTCTTCGAGGCGATCGACGGGTGCGCGCCGGCCACCGTGTTCCCGGACACCGAGGTGGTCGCCTTCAGCTGGTGGAGCCTGGTCACCGAGGAATGGCTCGGCGAACACATCCCACGGTTCCCCGGCTGGCACGCGGAGCACGCGGGCCTGACCGAGACGAGCCTGATGATGTACCTGCGCCCCGACGTCGTCCGCCCGGAGCGGCCCAGTCACGCCTCGCCGCCACCCGCGGGCGTGTACCGCCACCCCGTCGACGTCGAGGAGATCTCCAACCAGGGCGTGCTGTCCTCCGCCACCGGCGCCTCGGCCGAACTGGGGGAGCGCCTGTTCTGGCACCTGGTCGACGGCATCGTCGAACTGCTCGGCAAACCCGCCCGGGACACCGCCGGACAGCCCGCCGCGCCCACCGGCCCCGGGCACGCCGCCCCGTCCCCGTGAGCAGGACCGTACGCGAGCACCGCGCGCCTTCGACCAGAGGAGAACCCATGCGCCTGCCTCCCCAAGAACGCGACGAGTTCGAAGCCCGCCTGGAGAGTCTCTTCGGGGACAAGCTGTGCCCCGTCGAGGAGTCCTTCGACGCCATCCAGCGGTTCAAGGACGGGTCGTTCGCGATGGGGCACCTGGGGCTGATGCTGTACACCAACGGCTACAACCTGCGCGGCACCAGCACCCGCCACCCCAATGGCCTGGTCTACCACGACGGCGAGAACCTCTTCGGCGTCGGCTACTTCAGCAAGGAGGACAGCCCGGCGAAGCACCTGCACATCGTCGCGCCGAAGGGCCCGGGGAAGGTGGCCGCCGTCACGTCCTTCATCACCGCCGTCCGCGAGGCCGGACTCGCGCGGACCTCGGTGTACGTCCGCCACCTGGCGCCGGAGGACCACGCCGACTTCCTGGACGCCGGTTTCGCCCCCGTGACCAAGGATCCGTGGCACCCGGTGGCGCCCGAGGAGGACGAGACCCACCCCAACCGCGTCTACTACCTCGACACGCTCCTCGACGAACAGCCGGACGGCAGCCTCCGCGTGCGCAACCTGCCGGGCGAGGAGCACCGCCGGTACAAGAGCAAGAACCGCCTCGCCTGCCGCCGGTTCGAGAACTTCCTCCAGCGCAACGACCACCTGCGGTTCCAGGTCCGCCCGTACGGCTACACCGAGCCGGAGACCCGCAAGGCCCGCGCCATCGTCGAGGGCTACTTCGAGGCACGCCGGGAGCAGGGCACCTTGGTCGGCTCCACCCCCGAGGACTACCGCGCGCTGATCACCCAGCGCCCCGGCGGGCAGAACGAGCGGGACTACTTCGCCTACCTCGGCGGCCTCTTCCTGCCCGACGGCGAGGAGATCCCCGTGCTGTTCTTCGCGGGCGAGCGCACCGGCCCGCGCAGGGCTTCGCTCTACTGCACGATGACCATGCGCTTTCCCGAGCGGCTGACCGGCGTCCTGAAGGACCCCACCGGCTTCACCGCCATTCCCCAGTACGTGTGGCTGACCGTGTTCCAGAAGATGTGGCGGCACGGCATCCGCGAGGTCGACGCGGGCGGCTCCGAGGTGAAGGGCCTCGACGACCAGAAACGGCAGCTCGGCGGCCGAGCCGAGAAGACCCACTGGGTCGTCGGCTGACCGACCACCGACCCACCTTCCCACGCGCCGCATCCAGGGGGTTATGTCAATGCCAGCGAACAGGCCGTACGAGGACTACGACGTGTGCGTCGTCGGGCTGGGCTACGTCGGCGTCACACTCGCCGCCGCGCTGCTCACCACGGGCAGAAGCGTGCTCGGCCACGAGACCAATCCGGCGGTGGCGGAGGAACTCGCCCGGGGCCGGCTCCAGGTGGCCGAGCCGGGCGTCGAGGAGGCCGTCCGGGACGGTGTCGGATCCGGCGCCTTCGCCGTCACCGGCGACCTCGGCGAGCGGAAGCTGCCGCCCGTCGTGATCATCTGCGTCGGCACACCCATCCAGGCCGGCGGCACCACCCCCGACCTGAGCCACCTGCGGGCCGCCACCGAGGCGATCGCGGCGGGCACCGACGACGACACCCTGGTCATCGTGCGCAGCACCGTCCCGGTGGGCACCTCGCGTGACCTGGTACTGCCCGTCCTGCGCCGCAGGACCGCCGAACCGCTGCTCGCCTACTGCCCGGAGCGCACCATCCAGGGACAGGCGCTGGCGGAACTGCTGTCCCTGCCGCAGATCGTCGGCGGCCTGACCGACGAGGCCGGCAAGCGGGCGGCGGAGTTCTTCGCCACCCTCACCGACCAGGTGGTGCCCGTCTCCTCACCGGAGGCCGCCGAACTGGTCAAGCTGGTCTGCAACTGCCACACCGACCTGATCTACGGCTTCGGCAACGAGGTCGCTCTCCTCACCGAGAAACTCGGCCTGGACGCCCGGGAGATCATCGACTCCGCCAACCTCGGCTACCCGAGGCCCACCCTCCACAAGCCGGGCTTCGTCGGCGGCAGCTGTCTGACCAAGGACCCGTACCTCCTCGCCCACTCGGTCGCCGCGTACGGCCACACACCACAGATGATCACTGCGGCGCGCGCCCTCAACGAGTCCATGCCGCGCAAGGTCGGCGAACGCGTCCTGGCCGCGCTCCGGGACCAGGGCCAGGACCCGGCCGACGCCCGGATCCTGCTCTCGGGCTTCGCCTACAAGGGCCGCCCCGAGACCGACGACCTGCGCGGCGCCCCCTACGAGCGCCTGCTGCCGTTCCTCAAGGAGCGCGTCAAGGAGATCGTCGGCCACGACTTCGTGGTGCCGCCGGCCCGCATCGAGGCACTGGGCGTCCGCGCGGTCGAGTTGACCGAGGGCTTCACCGGCGCCCACGCGGCGATCCTCCTCAACGACCATCCCCGCTACGGCGACCTCGACGCCGCGGACCTGGTGGCGCGGATGGCGGAGCCGGCCGTGGTCTACGACACCTGGCGGGTCCTCCCGCCCACGACGAAGGCGATGAGGCTCGGCCGTGCCTAAGAAGACCCTGATCACCGGAGGCGCCGGCTTCATCGGCCTGCACCTGGCCCGCCGACTGGCCGCCACCCGCGACGTCACCCTGCTCGACGACTTCAGCAGAGGCCGCTCCGACACCGCGCTGTCCGATCTGCTCGGCCGCGTCGAACTGGTCGAGCACGACCTGACCACCCCCGTGCCCGACGGGCTGCTCGCCGACGACTACGCGGAGGTCTACCACCTGGCCGCCGTGGTGGGAGTCGCCGAGTCCAACGACAACCCCCGGCGGGTGCTGCGCACCAACCTGCTGACCACCGTCCACCTCCTCGACTGGCTCTCGGGGCTGACCGGCGCCACCCTCTGCTTCGCCTCGTCCAGCGAGGCCTACGCGGGCAGCGTCGAGGCCGGCCTCGCCGCCGTGCCCACCGCGGAGGACGTGCCGCTGATGCTGCCCGACCCCACGGTGGCCCGCTCCTCCTACGGCTTCAGCAAGATCGCGGGTGAGGTGCTGTGCCGCACCTACGCACGCGCCCACGGCTTCCCCCTGCGCATGGTGCGCTTCCACAACGTCTACGGCCCCCGCATGGGCTACGACCATGTGATCCCGCAGTTCGTCGAACGACTGCTCAGCGGTGCCGACCCCTTCGAGATCCACGGCGCCGACCAGACCCGCGCCTTCTGCCACGTCGACGACGCCGTCGAAGCGATCATCGCGCTGACCGCCCTGCCGGCCAAGGAACCGCTGCTCGTCAACATCGGCAACGACGAGGAGGAGATCCGCATCAGGGACCTGGCCCGGAAGGTCTTCGACACGCTGGGCCGTCACCCCGCCGTCGACGTCCACCCCGCGCCCCCGCTGTCCCCGGTCCGGCGCCTGCCCGACATCGCCCGCCTGCGCGAACTGACCGGCTACCGCCCCAAGGTCGGCCTGGACGAAGGGCTGCGCCGCACCTGCGCCTGGTACGCCGAGGACCTCGCGGTCCGCGGGACCGGAGCGTGAGCGGCGTGCGCGTACGGTACGTCCACCGCGGCTACTTCCCGGCGCGGGCCGGCGCCGAGCTGATGACGCAGTACCTCGCCGCGACGATGAGCCGCCGCGGATGGGACGCCGGCGTGTACACGGGCCGCGTCGACCAGGACACCGCGCGGTTCATGCGGGAGACCGGCGTGAAGGTCCAGCCGTTCCCCGCCACCCCCGACGACACCGACCCGGCGGACCTGATCCACGCCGTCGACGCCCACCACCCGCAGGACATCACGGCCGGCCTGAGCCTGGCGCGGGCCTGGAACGTGCCGTTCGCCGTCACTCCCGCGTCCGCGCCCGAGGTCTGGCCGGACCGGGCGGCCGTACTCGACGGCTGCCGCCGCGCCGACGCCGTCTTCGCGCTCTCGGCGGCGGAGCGCGACATGCTGCGCGACGCCGGCGTCCGCGATCCTGCCCTGCACATCGTCGGCCAGGGCCCGCACCTGCCCGGCACCCCCGACCCCGCCCGGTTCCGCCGCGAACACGGCATCAACGGGCCCATGGTGCTCTTCCTCGGCCGCAAGATGCGCTCCAAGGGCTATGTCACGCTCCTGGAGGCGACCCGGCACGTCTGGGAGGACCACCCGGACACCTCCTTCGTGTTCATGGGACCCCGCTGGGACGACGACTGCGCACAGCGGTTCGCGGAGTACGCCGACCCCCGCATCGTCGAACTCGACCTGGCCGACGAGGACGCCAAGCACAGCGCGCTCGCCGCCTGCGAGATGGTGTGCGTGCCCTCCACCGTCGACCTCTTCCCCCTCGTCTACGTGGAGGCGTGGGCCTGCCGCAAGCCCGTCGTCGCCTCCGACTTCCTCGGCAGCGGGGAGGTCGTCACCCACGGACGGGACGGCCTCCTCGCCCGGCCCGCCGCCCGGCCCGTCGCCGAGGCGGTCAGCCGGCTCCTCGCGCGGCCCGCGGAACGCCGCGCCATGGGGCAGCACGGCCACGACAGGGTGCGCCGTGAACTCGGCTGGGACGCGGTCGCCGACCGGGTCCACACCGTCTACCGCACGCTGATCGCCGCCCGGAAGCAAACGGAGAAGGCCCGATGAGAGCAGTGGTACTGGCCGGGGGTGAAGGCCGCCGACTGCGGCCCGCCACCCTGACCGTCCCCAAACCCCTCATGCCGATCGACGGCATACCGATCCTGCACATCATCCTCATGCAGCTGAAGAGCGCGGGCTTCACCCACGTCACGCTCTCCCTCGGCTACCGGGCCCACATGATCCGGGCCAGTTTCGGCGGCAACCGCTGGTCCGGCCTGGAACTGGACTTCTCGCTGGAGGAGGAGCCGCTGGGCACCGCCGGTCCGCTCGCCCTGCTGCCGCCCCTCGAGGACTCCACCCTCGTGATGAACGCGGACCTGCTCACCGACGTCGACTTCGCCGACCTGTGGACCCGCCACAAGAAGTCGCAGGCCGCCGCCACGATCGCGCTCAGCCGTCAGGACATCGACATCGCGCACGGCGTGGTGGAACTCGACGACGAACGGCGCGTGACCGACTTCCGCGAGAAGCCGCGGCTCAGCTTCCTGGTCAGCGGCGGCATCTACGTCCTCGAACCGTCCCTGCTCCGCTTCCTGCCGCCCCGGGGACCGCACGACATGCCCGCCCTGCTGGACCGTGCCCGCGCGCACGGCGAGCGCGTCGAGGGCTACGTCATCGAGGGCGACTGGCGCGACATCGGCACACCTGAGCAACTCGACCTCGCCACCACGGCGTTCCGCGCCGACCGGGCCCGCTACCTGGGCCGGCGCGGCGTGGCCGAACTGTGCGCGGGCACCGGCGCGTCCCGGGGGGCGGTGCGCGGATGACGGCCTTCGACCTCCCGCTGTACCGCCCGGCGTTCGGGCCCGCCGAGGTCGAGGCGGTCACCGAGGTCCTGCGCTCCGGATGGCTGTCGGCCGGGCCCGTCACCGAGGACTTCGAGGGCAAGTACGCCGCCGCCCTCGGCGTCGAGTCCGCGGTCGCCGTCAGCAGCGGCACCGCCGCCCTGCACCTGGCGGTGCTGGCCCTGGGCATCGGCCCGGGCGACGAGGTCGTGCTGCCCTCGCTGAACTTCGTGTCGGCCGCCGCGACCGTCGCCCTGTCCGGCGCGACCCCCGTGTTCGCCGACGTCACGGGCCCGCACGACCTGTGCCTCGACCCCGAGGACGCCGCCCGCCGCATCACCCCGCGCACCCGGGCGATCGTCGCCATGCACTACGGCGGGCACGCCGCCGACCTCACGGCCCTCGCCCGGCTGGCCCGCGCCCACGGGCTGGCCCTGATCGAGGACTGCGCCCACGCCCCCGCCACCGACTCGGTCCACGGCATGCTCGGCACGGTCGGCGACATCGGCTGCTACAGCTTCTTCGCCACCAAGAACCTGGCCATGGGCGAGGGCGGCATGGTGGTCGCCCGCGACCCCGCCCTGCGTGACCGGATCCGGCGGCTGCGCTCGCACGCCCTCACCGTCAGCGCCCAGCAGCGCCACCGCGGCGGACCCTCCGGCTACGACGTCGACGCCCTGGGCCTCAACTACCGGCCCACGGAGGTCGGCTGCGCCGTCGGGCGCGTCCAGCTCGACGCCCTGCCCGCCGCGCAGACCCGCCGCCGGGAAGCGGTCCGCGCGTACCGCGAGCACCTGGCCGGACTGCCCGGACTCACCGTGCCGTTCGCCACCCGGCCGGCGGAGGAAGGCGCCCACCACCTCTTCGCCGTGCTGCTGCTCCCCGGCACCGACCGCGAAGCGTTCCAGGACCGGCTGCGCGCGGCACGGGTGCAGAGCGGGGTGCACTATCCGCCCACCCACCTGTTCACCGCCTACCGGGAACGCTACGGCACCGGACCGGGCCTGCTGCCCGTGACCGAGGACGTGATGGCCCGCCAGCTCTCCCTGCCGCTCTACCCGGACCTGGGCGAGGCCGGGGTCCGGCAGGTCGTGGAGGCGGTGAACTCCGCATGGGCACGGTGAACCGCGGCCGCGTCACCCTGGTGGACGGTGTACCGCACCGCGACGGGCGGCCCTTCGTCAGCGTCGGCGTCAACTACCACCCCTCGACCACCGGATGCGACTACTGGCGCGAGTGGGACGGCGCCCGCATCGACGACGACTTCCGCCGCATGGCCGCGGCGGGCGTCGACACCGTGCGGTTCTTCGTCTTCTGGGCCGACTTCGAGCCCGAGGAGGGCGTCCACGACCCGGTGATGACGGACCGGCTGCGGGAACTGGCGAAGGCCGCCGCCCGGCACGGCCTGTCCTGCCTGCCCTCCCTGCTCACCATCTGGATGAACGGCCAGCGCTTCGACCCGCCGTGGCGGGACGGCCGGGACCTGTGGCGCGACCCGGACCTCGTCGAGCGTCAGCGGGCCTTCGTCCACCACATCGCCACCGCGCTGCGGGACGCGCCGAACCTCCTGGCGTACGACCTCGGGGACGAGATCATCCACGTGGACTCCGCGTCGTCCGCGGCGCTGGACGCCGACGAGGCCGGTGCGTGGTGGGGGACGCTCGCGGCCGCGATCCGCGCCGCCGACCCCGCCGCCCTGGTCCTCCAGGCCAACGAGGCGTCCGCGATCCTCGGCGGCCACGCCTTCCGGCCGGAGCACGCCCGGCCACTGGACCTGGTGGGACTGCACGGCTTCCCGGTGTGGACGCCGTTCCACATCGAGTCCGTCGCCGCCCGCAAGGCCACCGCGTTCGTGCCCTATCTCGTGCGGCGCGGCAGCGCCCACCGGCCCGTGTACGTCGACGAGCTGGGCAGTTACGGCTGCGACGAGGCGACAGCCGCGGGCTACCTGCGGGCCGCGGTCCACTCCGCCTTCGCGGCCGGAGCCGTCGGCACGGCCGTGTGGTGCTGGCAGGACTTCACCACCGACCGCAAGCCGTACGCCCTTCGCCCCAACGAGCGGCGCGTCGGACTGCTGGCCGCGGACGGCCGCGAGAAACCCGCCCTGGCCGAGTACCAGGCGTTCGCGCGGCGCGTCTCCGGCGAGCTGGCCGGATTCCGGCCCCTGCCCGCCCCGGTGGGCGTCTTCGTCCCCGAGCAGGACTCCGAGGACGGGGCCGGCTACCTGACGCCGTCGGGCAGCGACGCCCCCGCCCCCTTCTACGCCCACCTGCTCCTCCAGCAGGCCCACCTGCCCTACGCGTTCACCCACCGCGACGCGGAGCTGGAACGCCACGCCCTGCTGATCTGCCCTTCGGTGCGGCAGCTCTCGCTGCCCGACCGTCTCCGACTGGAGCGGTACGTCACCTCCGGCGGCGTACTGCTCTACTCCACCGGCAGCCTGCTGGACGCCGCCGGTGACGAGGAGCTGTTCGGCATCCGGGTCCGCGACTTCACCCTGGCCGCCGGCACCCACGCCGGTTTCACCTGGGCGGGCGAACACTACCCGCTGCACTGGGATCCCGGTCCCGTCCCGGTGATCGACGCGGCGGGCGCCGAGGTGCTGGCCGCGTTCGCCGACGGCTCGCCCGCGCTGACCCGCCACCGCCTGGGCGAGGGGACCGCCCACTACCTCAACGCCCCGCTGGAGGCACAGCTCAACGCCCCCTACCGATTACAGGAGGCCGCCTGGCACCGGTTGTACGCGGCCCTCGCCGAGGCGGCGGGCATACGCGCGCCGCTGACCGCCGACGACCCGGCCGTGGAGACGACCGTGCTCGGCCGCGGCGCCGAGCGCTGCGGTGTGGTGATCAACCACGCGCCCGAGCCGGTGCGGACGACCGTGCGGCGCCGGTCAGCGGACGGCACCCCGCAGGCCACCGAGGAACTGCGGCTGGAGCCCAAGGGCGTCCGCCTGCTGTTCTGGCGCGACGGGGCCACCGAGCAGGACCCGGGTCACCGGCCACGTCCCGAGGAGCGACGCTCGTGATCATCGACGCGCATGTGCACGCGGGGGAGTACTACCGCCACTACTCGGCCCGGTTCGCCGCCCAGATGACCGCCACGACCGGCATGCCGCCCGAGGCGCTGTCGGCGCCGGAGGCGAAGCTGCTCGCCGAGATGGACGCCGCGGGCGTCGACCGGGTCGTCCTGCTCGCCTTCGACGTGCGGCGCGTCGAGGGCTTCTCGGTACCCAACGAGTTCGTCGCCGAGCTGTGTGCCCGCCACCCCGACCGGTTCACCGGCTTCGCCTCCGTGGACGCGGGCACCCCGGGCGCCGCCGCGCGCCTGCGCCACGCCGTGACCGCCCTGGGACTGCGCGGACTGAAGACCGCCCCCTGCTACCTGCGCATGTCCCCGGCGGACCGCCGGTGGTACGACGTGTACGAGACCGCCCAGGACCTCGGCATCCCGGTCCTGATGCACACCGGGTACACACCCTCCCGGAACGCCGACGCCCGCTACTTCTCCCCGCTGCTGGTGGAGCAGGTGGCCAAGGACTTCCCCGGACTGACGGTGATCCTCGCCCACCTCGGCACCCCCTGGACCCGGCAGTGCGTCGACCTGCTCGCCCGTCATCCCCGCCTCCACGCGGACCTGTCCATCTTCGGCTCGTACCAGCCGCCCGCGACCGTGGCCTCGGCCCTGGCGTACGCCCGGGACAGCGGGGTCCTGGACCGCCTGCTGTGGGGGACCGACTTTCCCTTCGCCTCCATGACCGGGTCCGTGGCCGGGATGGCGCGGCTGGCCCACGACCCCCGGCCGTGGCCGCCGGGCAGCGCCCCGCTCTCACCGCGGGAGTACCAGGACCTCATGGGCGGCACGGCCGAGCGGCTGCTCGCCCGCACCGCACTCCCGAGCCCGTCCGACATCCCGTCCGAACCGATGAGTTGAGGTGCGATGACCTTCGTCCACGGCTACGAGTTCGACGCCATGTCACGTCGCCCCCTGTACGGCGACGTGACCCAGCGTCTCGTCGACATCTGCGAGGCACCCGCCGGTGGCGTCGTCGCCGACGTCGGCTGCGGCTCCGGCCTCGCCACCGAACTGCTCCTCGCCCGGTCCGCGCACGTCGGCGCCATCATCGGCATCGACCCCTCGGAGCACGAACTCGCCATCGCCGCCACGCGGCTGCGCGACCCCAAGGTGCGCTTCGTGCGGGGACGCGCCCAGGACGTCGAGACCCTGACCGGCCCCGTCGACGTCGCCGTCCTCAGCAACGTGATGCACCAGATACCGGCGGCGGAGCGCGGCGCCGTCGTCGAGGGCTGTCACCGGCTGCTCGCACCGGGCGGGCGCTGCGCCCTGAACACCCTGTTCTACGAGGGGGCCGTCCTGCCCGAGACCCGCCCCTTCTACGCCCACTGGCTGCGTGCCACGCGGGAGGCGCTGCGTTCGGCGGGCAGCGACCTCGTGGTCGCCCGGACCAAGCCGGTGGCGATGCAGACGCTCACCCCGCAGCAGCACGAAGAGCTGTTCGCCGCGGCGGGATTCTCCCACGTCAAGTCCGAGGAGGCCGTGTACGCCTGGACGCTCCGGGACTGGGAGGCCCTGTGCCGGTACTCGGTGTTCATCGAGGGAGCGACCGGGATCGACGATCCGGCCCTCGGCTCCGAGGCACTGACCCAGGGCCTGCGGACCACCTTCGAGCGACTGGAACTCACCGAGGTGCCCCGCCGCTGGCTCTTCGCATGGGGCGTCAAGTAATCCGGGCCGAGGGGGAGACACGCATGGCGAAGAGGGCCGGGACACCGGAGCGCGCGGCACCGCGGGACGGCGCCGGCCTGCCCCTGTCGTACGCCCAGCAGGGCATGTGGTTCCTGGAGCGGCGCGCCGGCACCACCCGGTACGCCGACCCCATGACGTTCCGCCTCACCGGCGAGCTGGACGCGACGGCGCTGCGGGAGAGCATCGAGGAACTCGTCCGCCGCCACGAGGCGCTGCGCACCCGGTTCCCCCTCGTCGACGGCCGGCCCGTCCAGACCGTGGCCCCGGACGTCCCGGTGCCCCTGTCCCTGACGGACCTCACCGCGCTGCCCGCGGCGGACCGTGAGGACGCCGCCGCCCGGTTCCTGGCCGAGGACCTGCGCCGCCCGTTCGACCTGGCCGGCGGGCCCCTGGTGCGGGCGGCGCTGCTCAGGCTGGCAGCGCAGGAGCACATCATGAGGATCACCCTGCACCACCTGGTCTCCGACGCCTGGTCCTGGTGGGCGGTGCTGCTGAGAGAGCTGGAACAGCTCTACGCCGCACGGCTGTCCGGGCGGCCCTCCCCCCTGCCGCCCGTGCCGACCCAGTACGCGGACTTCGTGCGCTGGCAGCACGACTGGCTCACGGGCCCGGCCTACCCCGCACACCTCGCCTACTGGAAACAGGCGCTGGCGGACGTGACCCCGCTGCCGCCGCTCAGCCTGGCCCGTCCCGCGCCGCCCGGGGAGACACGGCCCCCGCGGACGAAGTGGCTGACGTTCCCGCGGCCCTTGTACGACCGGCTGCGGGCCACCGCCCGCCGCGAGCGCGTCACCCTGTTCATGCTGCTGTTCGCCGCGTTCACCCGGGTGCTGCGCCGGTACGTGGACACCGACGACATCCTGGTCGCCACCCGGGGCGGATTCCGTACCCGGGCCGAGTTCGAGAAGGCCGCCGGCTTCTTCGTCAACCTGCTGCCCGTGCGGACCAGGGTGACCGAGGACGGGGAGTTCCGTGACCTGCTGCGCCAGGTCCGCCGCAACCTGCTCGGCGTCTACGCCCACCGTGACGTGCCCTTCGAGCGGCTCGCCGCCGACCTGGGGCTGTGGCGGCCCGGATTCCGGCCGGCGATCAGCGTGTGCGTCTCCTTCCAGACCACGCCGGAGGTGCCGCCCGCGCTGGAAGGGCTCGACGTGACACCGGTCGACCACGATCCCTTCTCGCCCTACCCCCTGGACCTGGGTTTCTACGAGGACGCTGGCGCGCTGCGCGCCCTGCTGACCCATCACCCCGACCCGTACGACGACACCGCCGCCGGACGCCTGCTCGACGACCTGCGCCAGGTGCTCGACGCCGCCTGTCGCGAACCGGAGGAGACATGAGAGCGCTGCAGTGGCACGGCACACGCCGGGTGGCGGTCGCCGACGACGTGCCCGTGCCCCGGATCGAGGACCCGGGGGACGCCGTCGTCCGTGTCGTCCGCAGCGCGATCTGCGGCACCGACCTCCACCCGTACCGCGGCGAGATCGCAGGCTTCACGCCGGGCACGGTCACCGGCCACGAGTTCACCGGCGTGGTCGAGGCCGTCGGCCCTGAGGTGCACGGCCTGCGGACCGGCGACCGGGTCGTCGCCTCGGACATCATCGCGTGCGGCCGGTGCGGGTCCTGCCGCCACGGCTGGCATTACCAGTGCGACCGGGTCGGCCTGTTCGGTTACGACACCGTGGTGGGCACCCGGGCATACGCCGGAGGACACGCCGAGTACGTGCGGGTGCCCTTCGCCGACGTGGTGCTGTTCCCGATCCCCGACGACGTCGGTGACGAGCACGCTCTGTTCATCGGCGACGTCCTCGCCACCGGATACGCGTGCGCCGTGGGCGCCGGGGTGCGGCCGGGGGACACGGTCGCCGTGGTCGGCTGCGGTCCCGTGGGCCTGCTCGCCCTGGAGGCCGCCCGGATGCTGGGCGCGGCCCGGGTGCTCGCCGTCGACCCGCTGGAGAGCAGGCGCCGACGGGCCGCCGAACGCGGCGCCCACCCGGTGCCCGGCGGGCCCGACGCCGCCCGGGAGATCGCCGACCTGACCGACGGGCGTGGCGCGGACGCCGTCCTGGAGGCCGTCGGCACGGACGCCGCGCTGCTGACCGCGCTGCACGCGGTCCGGCCCCGCGGGGTGGTGTGCGCGGTGGGGGCCCACGCCTCCGACGCCATGCCCCTGCCGACCCGGCTCGCGTTCGCCAAGGAGGTCACGCTGCGCTTCGCCGTCGGCGACCCGATCAGCGACCGTGAACCGCTGATGAACCTGGTGCGCGGCGGCCGGATCGATCCCACCTTCGTCGTCTCGCACCGGATGCCGCTGGCCGAGGCCCCGGAGGCGTTCCGGCTGTTCGACTCCGGGGCGGCCGGCAAGGTGGTGCTGGTCCCGTGAGCATCTCCACGACCGCCCCCGCGGCGGCCGGGGGCGCGGCCCGCTCCGACCGCTGCGCGCACGAGCCGGTGGAGCGGCACGCCCGCGACACACCGGACGCCGTCGCCCTGCTCTGCGGCGACCGGCGCCTCAGCTACGCGGACCTCGACCGCCGCGCCGCCCGGCTGGCCTCCCGCCTGCGCCGCCTCGGCGTCGGCCCCGACGTGCCCGTGGGCCTGCACCTGACCCGGTCCGTCGAACTGGCCGTGGCGGTACTCGCCGTGCTCAAGGCAGGCGGGGCGTGTCTGCCCCTGGACCCCTCCTATCCGCGCGAGCGGCTGCGGCTCGCCCTGGAGGACAGCGCTGCCCCGGTCGTCCTGGCCCAGCGACGGCCGCCCTTCGACGACACGGCGTACCCGGGCACCGTCCTGTGCCTGGACGACACGTGGGAGGAGGAGGCCGACCGGGAGGACGCCGCAGGAACGCGGCGCCCCGGCTCCTCCGCCGTGCCGAAGCCGCAGCACCTGGCCTGGATCGCGTACACCTCCGGCTCCACCGGGACGCCCAAGGGGGTGGCGCTCGAACACGGCCCGCTCGTCAACCTGGCCCGGCAGATCGCGCGCCGCCTGGACCTGGGGCCGGGCGACCGCGTCCTGCAGTTCGCCTCCATCGGCTTCTCGGTGGCCGCCGAGGAGATGCTCGCCACCTGGGCCGCCGGAGCCTGTCTGGTGATGGATCCGGACGAGGCGCTCGCGGACAGCGCCCGCCTGACCGCCGTCGTGGAGCGGTACGGCGTCACCGCCCTGCAGCTCACCCCCGCCTACTGGTACGAGTGGCTGCGGGAACTGGACCACGACGGCACCCCGCGCCCACCCGTCTCGCTGCGGCTCCTCGTCGTGGGCAGCGAGCAGGTCTCCGCGCACCGCGTCGCGGAGTGGCTGCCCACCGGGGTGCGCCTGGTCCAGGAGTACGGCGCGACGGAGGGCACCGTCTCCCAACTCCTGTACGAAGTGCCCAGCGACGCCGAGCAGGTGAGGACCTGGCCCCGGGTGCCCATCGGCACCCCGCTGGCAGGCGTGCGGGTACGGGTGCTGGACGAGCGTCTGCGCCCGGTCCCGGACGGCCGGACCGGCGAGCTGTACCTCGCCGGGGACTGCCTGGCGCGCGGCTACCTGGGACGGCCGGAAGCGACCGCGCAACGCTTCCTGCCCGACCCGTACGCCGACCGTCCGGGCGCGCGGATGTACCGCACCGGCGACCTCGTGCGCCGCCGGGACGACGGTGTGCTGGAGTTCCTCGGCCGTGCCGACCACCAGATCAAACTCCACGGCGTGCGCATCGAACCCGGCGAGGTGGAGTCGGCGATCGGCCGCTACCCGGGCGTCGCCGCGAGCGCCGTGTTCGCACGCCCGACGGCGGCCGGAACGGACCAGCTGTGCGCCTGCGTGGTCTGGGAGGACGGCCACGACCCGTCGGGCCTGCGCGCCCACCTCGCGGCCGTCCTGCCCCGGCCGCTGGTGCCGGCGCGCCTCTTCCCGGTCACGGAACTCCCGCTGAACCCCAACGGCAAGGTGGACCGCCGCGCCCTGCCGCACCTGCCCCTCGACGAGGAACCGGACCCGCCGCACGGCGCCGCGCCGCGCACCGCGCTGGAGGCGGCCGTCGCCGGAGTGTGCGCGATGGCCCTCGGCATTCCCCGGGTCGGCCCCGACGACGACGTCTTCGCCCTCGGTGGCGACTCCCTCACGGCCACCCGCATCGCGGCCGGTCTGCGGGAGGCGCTCGCCCTGGACGTACACCAGCGCACGGTGTTCGACGCGCCGACGGCGCGGGCGCTGGCACGGGTCGCCGCGGAACTGCGCCGCGCCGGCGGCGAGGTCACGGCGGGCCCGGTCGGGGATTCCCGGAGGGACGGGGAGGACGGCGCGGGCACGGAACCCGAGCACGCGCCCCTGACCTCCTCACAACTGCGCATGTGGCTCCAGCACCGGATGACGCCGGCGAGCGCCGCCTACAACGAACCGGTCGTCCTGCGCCTCAGAGGCGACCTCGTGCCGTCCGCGCTGGAACACGCCCTCCGGCAGGTCGTCCGGCGGCACGGGGCGCTGCGCGTCACGATCGGCACCGAGAACGGACACCCCGTGCAGTGCGTCGCACCGCCCGGCGCCGCCGCCCTCACCCTGCGGATCACCGACCTGTCCGACGCTCCGCCGCAGGAGGCACGCCGGATCCTCACCGAACGGGCCACCGCCCCCTTCGACCTGGCACGCGGACCCCTGCTGCGCGCGGACCTGTTGCGCACCGGCCCGGCCGACCACGTGCTGGCGCTCGTCTTCCACCACATCGTCTACGACGGCTGGTCGACCGACGTGCTCTTCCGGGAACTGCCGGAGCTGTACCGGGAGGCCCTGACCGGAGTGCCGGCGCGACTGCCGCTCCTGCCGGTGTCCTACGCCGCGTACGCCTCCCGGCACGGCACGCCGGACCCGCCCGCGACGGACGGGCAACTCGCCTACTGGAAACAGGCGCTGGACGGCGCCCCGGCCCGGACGACACTGCCGCCCACGCGTGACGCGGCAGGGCCGCCCGCGGCGGGACTGGCCTGCCCGTTCTCCGTCGGCTCCGGCGTCGCGGCACGCCTGCGGGAGCTGGCCGCGGGGGAGCGCGCCACGGCGTACACGGCGCTGCTCGCCGGCTTCCTCGCGTTCGTCCACCGGGAGAGCGGTGCCCGTGACCTGGTCGTGGGCTCCCTCGTGTCGGGCCGGGGACGGCCGGAGACCGCCGGGATGATCGGGCTGTTCACCAACACGGTGGCGTTGCGGGTGCGCCTCACGCCGCGCATCACCTTCCGGCAGCTGCTGCGCCGGACCAGGGACGTGGTGTACGGCGCGCTGGAGCACCAGGACGTGCCCTTCGACCACGTCGTGCGGGAGCTGCGGCCCGCCCGGGACCGGCAGCGCAATCCGCTGTTCCAGCTGATGTTCTCCTACGACGGCGTCCCGGTGCGCGCGCCCGAACTCCCCGGTCTGGTCGCGGAGCCCGTGCGGGTCGACACCGGCTCGGCGAAGTTCGACGCCACCGTGATGCTCGAGGAGGACGCGGACGGCGGCTTCGCGGGTGTCCTCGAGTACGACCTGGCCCGCTACGACGAGTCGACCGCCGGCCGTTTCACCGCGGCCTTCCCCCCGCTGCTCGCCGCGCTGGCCGAGGACCCCGACGCCGAGCTGTGAGGAAGACACAAGCCCCTGTCCCGACGACCGCCCCCCAACGCAACCCATGGAGGAACTGTGACTGACAATCCGGCCAACCCGGAGACCCACTTCTCCGCCACCCTGACGGACCGGCAGTCCCCGCACCCGCCGGGTGACGCGGAAGCCGCGGCGGAGGTGGTGCGCAGGATCTGGGCCGAAGTACTGGAAGTGGACGCCGAGTCGATCGACGTACACCGCGGTGACTTCTTCGAACTCGGCGGATACTCGCTGCTCGCCCTCCAGGCCATCGGCAGGATCCTGACGGAGTACGGGATCGGCGAAGTGGAGTCGGTGGAGTGGGAGGGGGAGCTCCTCAACCGTCTCTTCGAGAGCGCCACTCCCTGGGCCCAGGCCGAGTTCCTGGCGGAGAAGGGCTGCGGCAGTCCGACCGAGACCCGCTGACCGGCAGGGTGTTCGACCGGGGCGTCCGGCGCCCCGGTCGAACACCCATCCCCTCCAAGGCCGTCAGCACCTCGTCCACCGGCCCGAACGTGAGCATGGCGGTCGTTCCGCCCGCGACCTCGCCGCGCAAGGGGGAGAGGGCGTCGTGTGCCTGTGCCGCGAGTGAGGTGTCCTGGAGTCGGAGTGCCGTGTGCGCGGTCACGGCCCAGAGCGTGTCGTACAGGTGGTCGGCGGGGGGTGCCGGCAGGGCGGCGGCGGTGCGGCGGGCCGCTGCGGTGTTGCCGCGGGCGAGGTCGACGAGGGGCTGGGCCCAGGGGCGGTAGGGGCCCCAGTCGAGGGCGGGATCCGTCGGCGCGGGGCGTGCGTGACGCAGGCGGAGTGAGAGGAGCGCGAGCGGGAGGAGGCCGGCTTCGACCCCGGGCATGCCCGCGCCGGCGAGGTCGGTGGCCAGGGTGCGGTAGGCGTGCGCGACCTCGGCGGGGTCGTCGGATCGCTGTGCCAGCCGCATGGTCCGGAAGGCGGCGGTGAGCGTGTGGACGAGCGGGGTCTCGTGGAGGGTGGCGAGCCGCTCGGCCGCCATGACGTGGTGATGCGCGGTCTCCATGGCCGTCTCGCCGCGGGCCGCGCAGACCTGGAGCCTGATCAGATGCCCGAGGATCTCGAACGTCGGCAGGTCGTGCCGGGCGGACAGATCGATGAGCTCGCCGGCGATCGCGTCGCGTTCCGCGGTGTGCCCGGGCTGCTGGAAGGACTGCACGAACCGGGCGTTGAGGGCAAGTACCAGGATGCCCGGGTCGTGGAGCTCCCGGGCCAGGCGCTCGGCCTCGGTCGCCGCTTCGGCGGCCCAGCGGTCCCTGCTGCCGCGGTGTTCGAGCCCGACGGTGGCGAGGAGGCGGGCGCGCAGCGCCGGCGAGGCCCCCGGCCCCAGTCGGCGCAGGGTGCGCCGGGTGGTCGCGACCAGGGCCTCGGACCGTTCGGGATCGTCAGGGCGCGTCCAGATGGTGGGGACGTCGTACGCCGCGATCACCCGGGCGGTCAGGTCGGGGTCCCCGGTCCGTTCCGCCTCCGCGACGGCGGCGGCGCGCTGTTCCTGGGCGAGGACCAGGTTGGTGCCGCCGGTGATAGCGGCGGCCCTGGCCACGGTGCTCATCGAGCGCAGCCTGGTGTAGGTCCCCGTCGCCTCGGTGCGGGTGAGCAGGCGCAGCCGGTCCTCGTCCCGGGACGTGGGTGTGAGGTGGGGAGCGTGGCGGAGGATGTCGCGTTCCAGATGGTCGAGACCGTCCGCCGACGCCAGCCCGAACCGCTCCAGCAGCCTCGTCCGCGCGCCGCGCAGCGAGGCAAGCGCGTCGACCTGGCGGCCGGCCTGGTAGAGGGCACGGGACAGCAGGACCCAGGCGTGCTCGCGCCACGGGTGTGTGGTCGCGAACGCTTCCAGTTCCGGGACGAGGGGCGCGCCTCGCCCGAGGTCGAGCACCGCCCGGGCGCGTGACTCGACGGCCTGGCGGTGCAGTTCGGCCAGGCGGGCGCGTTCCGGGGCCAGCCAGGGCGAGGCGTCCAGGTCCGCGTACGGTTCGCCCCGCCACCACGCGAGCGCTTCGCCCAGCGCACCGGCCACCTCGCCGGCGGTGGCGTCGCGCACGGCCCGGAGGGTGTCCTCGAACCGGTGGGCGTCGACGTGCGCCCGCGGAACGCGCAGGGCGTATCCGGTACCGACGGTCTCGATGACCCGCGAGCGGGTGCGCGGGGGACGATCCGGTTCGAGGGCGCGGCGCAGTTCCGCCACGAAGGTGCGCACCGTCCCGGCGGCCGTGGGCGGGGGATCCTCCCAGAGGTCGGCGACCAGCGCCGACAGCGGGACGGCCCGGCCGCCGGCGGCGACCAGGCGGCCCAGCACCTCGCGGCGGCGCCGGCTGCCCACCGCCACGGGACGGCCCCCGGCATCCGTGACCTCGATCGGTCCGAGCACCTCGACGCGGATCTCCATGGGCTCATTGTCGTCCGGCGCCCGCTCCGGAACGCCGCCGCTGATCCGCTGCTGACCCGGCTGCCCGATCCTCCTCTCGTTCATCCGGCCACGGGTGAACGGCAGTGGCGCACGACGTTCGAAGAAGGAGACGACGATGGGCATCACCCTTCCGGGGTTCACCACCAGGTCGATCGGGGTGGCCGACGGCATCGAGCTGAACGCGGCGGTCGGCGGGGAAGGACCGGCACTCGTGCTGCTCCACGGCTTCCCCCAGACCCACCTGATGTGGCGGCACGTCGCCCCCGCCCTGGCCGCGCACCACACCGTGGTCTGCCCCGACCTGCGCGGCTACGGCGCCAGCAGCAAGCCGGACCCGGTCGGCGAGGACACCTACGCGAAGCGGACGATGGCCGCGGACATCGTCCGCCTGGCCGACGCACTCGGGTTCGACCGGTTCGCGCTGGTCGGACACGACCGTGGCGCGCACGTCGCCTTCCGGGCGGGCCTGGACCACCCGGACCGGATCACCCACCTGGGAATCCTGGACATTGTGCCCACCCTGGACACCTGGAACGTCCTGCGCGGCGTCCACGCGGCGGTGGGCTTCCACCTCTACCTGATGGCCCAGCCGCCCGGCCTGCCCGAGCAGCTGATCTCCCGCAGCGCCGACGCGTTCTTCGGCCACTTCCTCGACGTCTGGTCCACCGGCTCCGACGCGATCCCGCCGGACGTACGTGCCGAGTACCTGCGCGCCTGCCGGGGCGCCGTCGCGTCGATCGTCGCCGACTACCGGGCCACCGCGACCGTCGACATCGCACACGACCAGGCCGACCTGGACGCCGGCAACCGCCTCAGCATGCCGGTGACGGTCGTCCAGCAGGACTGGGGCCGGCAGCTGGGCTTCGACGCGGCCGCCGTCTGGCGGCCGTGGGCCACCGACCTCCGGCACTTCACCACCGAGGCGGGCCACTTCATGGCCGAGGAGGCCCCCGAGGACATCGCCGCCCTGATCCTGGACCTGGTGAAGCGCTGACCGCCCCGGGGCCGGCAGGAACTCCGGGACCATCTCGCCCCGGGAACCGACAGCGTCGCCCTGCGGCTGCCCGGATTCGGCGAACCGGCGCCGGCGGCCCTCGGTGCCGGCAAGGACGACGACGCCGAGTGACTGGCCTACGAGCTCCGCCGACTCCCGGGCCCGGTCGATCTGGTGGGACACGACTGGGGCGCCCTGCCGGTCTACCGCATCGCCACGGCCTACGACGTGCCGTTGCGCAGCTGGATCGCCGACTGCGCGAGCATCCTCCATCCCGACTACGTCTGGCACGACGTCGCCCGGATCTGGCAGACACCGGCTCACGCGCGGGCGATGCACGAGCGGTTCGACGAGCCGATGGGGCGGGCCATCCTCGGGCTGTACCGCTCGGCGCTGCCCAACCCGTACGCGGACTGGGGCGCCGGCCTCGCCGGGACGAGCGCGCCCGGTCTCGTCCTCACCGCCGCCGACGATCCGTTCGACGACCAGGACGTGGCCCGTGACATCGCCCGGGGCTCGCCGGCCCGCAGGAGGCGCTGGTGAAGCCCGGACTGGCGGAGAGGGCCGTCGAACTGGCCGCCGGTGAACCCCGCTACGCCGAACCCGGCCCCACCCGCGGGGAACTGCTCACCGCCGTGAACGGCACCTGAGGCGGCCGCGGACACAGCCACCCGGCTCACCAGCCGGTGACGCGGGGCCAGTACGCCTGGATCGCGGGGGCGGAGCCGGCTGTCCGGCCGCTGTCGATGACGTGGTAGCCGTGGTGCTGGGCCGCGGTGGCGCAGGCGTGGTTGGGCAGGACGCGCAGGCGGGTGCCCACCGGCAGGTCGGGCAGGCGGGCGCCGTCGCGGGCGGTGAGAGTGCCGTGCTCCTGGCTGGCCGCCGTCATGACCAGGCCGGGGACGAGGGTGCCGTCCAGGTCGGTGACCAGGCCGTAGCCCTGGTCCTGCGGCTGGGCGGCGGTGCCGCGGTCGCGGGACATGGCCATCCAGCCGCCGTCGGTGAGGACCCACCCGTGTTCGGGCCGGTGGCCGATGACGGTCACGACGACGGACAGGGCGAGGTCGTCGAGGCCGCAGACGCCGAGGCCGGCCATCACCAGATCGAAGAAGACGTAGTTGCCGGCGCGCAGTTCGGTGACTCCGGTGAGGTCCTCGGCGGCGTGGGCGGTGGGGGTCGAGCCGACGCTGACGGTGTGAACGGGGAGGCCGGCCGTGCGCAGGCGTTCGGCCGCGGTCACGGCGGCGTCGCGTTCGTTCCGCGCCGCCAGGAGCTGGTCATCGGCGGTGTGCGCGAAGTAGGACTCGCCCGCGTGGGTCAGGACGCCGTCCAGACAGCCCGCCTCGTGCAGCACCCTGCCGATCTCGGTGAGTCGGGGCGCGTCGGGCTCGAGGCCGCCCCGGTGGCCGTCGCAGTCGATCTCGATCTGGGCGGGGAGAGGCAGACCGGCCCCGTGGGCGGCTTCCGCGACGGACACGGCCTGCTCGACGCTGTCCAGCAGGACGCGCAGGCGCACACCGCGGCGCAGCAGCGCGATCACACGGGGGAGCTTCTGCGGGGCGATGCCGACGGCGTACGTGATGTCGGTGTAGCCGCCGTCGGCGAACGCCTCGGCCTCGGCGAGGGTGGAGACGGTGACCGGGCAGGGCGGCGTGCCCTCGTGGAGGAGGGCGGCGACGTCGAGGCTCTTGGCCGTCTTGACGTGCGGGCGCAGGGTGACCCCGAGGCGGTCGGCCCTGTCCCGCAGGCGGGCGATGTTGCGCAGGGTCCGGTGGACGTCGACGACGGCGAACGGGGTGTCCGGGTCGGCCAAGGTCCGTGCGGTGGCTGGGCTCGTGGTGCTCACGGGACTGTTCACAGGGGGACGTCCATGTTCTCCGCCCTTTCATTGGCATGGTCGGACAGCGCCGGCGCGCGGGCACCAGGAATTGGATTTTCTGTCTAAGTGTAGATGTGAAGTCTAAATATGCGGCTCGCCGGCTGTCCAGTGCGGTCCGGACGCACAGGCGCCAGGCGGGCGGCACGGCAACGTGCAGCGGCGGCTCTGCCCGTACGGATGAATTCCGCCCGGGGCGCCGTCCGCGAGGCGTGTCGGACCCGGGGGCGTCACGGGCCGGTCGGTACGACGGGACCCGGTGCCCGGCCCTCGGGGCGGGCCCGTCCGACTCCACCGCCGAAAGGGAACTCGTGACCGCTCCCGTCACCCTCGACCACCGCGTCTCCGGCTACAACCTGCGGCACGCCTACTGTCTCGCCCTGGCGTGCGCGCTGGCGTACAAGGACCGGTCCACCATCGAGCAGCAGGCGAACAAGTGGGGCTTCGGCAGCGTGCGTCACCACGAGACGCGTTTCACGCCGCCGTTCCCGCTCCAGGACACGCAGGCGTACACGCTGGCCAGCGACCACATGATCATCACGGCGTTCCGTGGCACGGAACCCGCGCAGATCAAGGACTGGCTGACCGACGGCACGGCGCCGCCGCGGCGCGGTCCGGACGGCACCGGGTACGTCCACCACGGCTTCGCCGAGGCGCTGGACTCGATCTACCCGGACGTCCTGGCCACGCTCGACGAGTGGCGCACCAACGGCCAGAGCGTGTGGTTCACCGGGCACAGCCTCGGCGGGGCGCTGGCGATGCTCGCCGGGGCGCGGATGTACCTGGAGGAGCCGCGGCTGGCGGCGGACGGTGTCTACACCTTCGGCCAGCCCCGCACCTGCGACCCCACGCTGGCCGCCGCGTACGACAAGGGCTACAAGAACCGCATGTACCGCTTCGTCAACAACAACGACGTGGTGCCGCAGCTCCCGCCGGAGCCCTTCTACACGCACGTCAGCGCCCTGCGGTACATCGACTCCCACGGCCGGATCCGCGAGTCCATGCCCCTGATCGGCGGGCTGGCCGACCGGGTGAGCGGGATGACCGCCGACCTCTTCGCACCCGCCGGCGACGGTGTCCGGGACCACTTCATCGACGCCTATCTGAAGGTCCTGGAGAAGAACCTGGACTGAGGCGCCCGGCCGCCCGGCCTCGGCCGGGCCCGTAACCCACGAGCGGGCCCGGACCGCGCCGGTACCCGCGGGCGGGCCCGGACCAAGGCCGTCCCCCTGATGCGGCAGCGTCGTAATCCCGCCGAATTTGCGGACGTGGTGTACGGCGAGGTGAGCGACGGGGCGAGCGGCGCGAGAATGGTGGGGGCCTGGCGCGGCGCACGCGGCACATTCGGGCGAAACGATCCGCCAGGCAGGCTCCGCAGTTGCGACCGCTGTCTTCACCCCGGCACGAGCGCGCCGAAACGGAGGACCGACGCATGGCCACACCGCTCACCGCCGCCCGGCTCGTCGCCGCGTTGAAGGCCGAGGGCTGCGCCGTTCACGAGGTCAGTGGCTGGCGCACCAACAACCGTAATCACAAAGGGCCTTGGGGGCCCGTCCACGGCGTGATGATCCACCACACCGTCACCGGGCCCGGCACGGACGTCGTCGGGCTCATCTACCACGGCCACAGCGCCCTGCCCGGACCGCTCGCCACCGGCTGCATCACCAAGGACGGCGTCGTCCACCTGACGGGCAACGGCCGCGCCAACCACGCCGGCGGCGGCGACGGCGACGTGCTGAACGCCGTCATCGGCGAGTCGTACGGCGCCTACCCGCCCCCGACGCACGAGCACGACGGCTCGGGCGGCGCGGTCGACGGCAACGCCCGCTTCTACGGCTGGGAGTGCGAGAACAAGGGCGACGGCAGGGACCCCTGGCCGCCCGCCCAGTACCTCGCCATGGTCAAGGCCACCGCCGCGGTCTGCCGCGCGCACGGCTGGGGCCACAAGAGCGCGATCGGCCACCTGGAATGGAGCGACTGGAAGGTCGACCCGCGCGGGTTCGACATGGCCGGCTTCCGCCGTGACGTGGCCGACGCCCTGGCCCTCCCGGCGGGCCTGTGGGAAGGAGAGGACCCCATGCCCCAGTACGTCAACCTCGGTGTCGCCGGGCGGTACCAACTCCCGCCGGGCGCCTGGGACTCGGTGGAGTTCGCCACCGAGTGGAGCGACGAGACCGGCGATCACGCCACCGGCGGGAGCGTCTTCGCCCGGGGACCGGCCCGTTTCAGCGGGACCGTCAGCCTCCACCTCGACGGGCTGCCGGCGGGCGCTGTCGTCCAGGCGCGCATGTCGGAGTACCAGGGCGACCAGCACCGCGCGGACCACCCGATCCACGAGATCGTGGGGACCGGCGGCGGCACCTTCGCCGTCCTGCCCATGACGAAGCGCATAGCGTCGGGGCGCAGCATGCGCGTGCGGCTGCTGAACCAGGCCGGCGTCCCGGTCACCGTCGCGAGCGCCGTGCTGACCGTGCTGGTGTGGAAGGAGGCGTGAGCCCCCGGGGTCACTTCGGCGCCGGGAGGCCGCGGCCCTGGCAGCGCACGTTCGCCGCGGGCACCGTCCCGTCCACCAGGTAGGCCGCCGCGGTGCTGTCCACGCACGCGTCGCCGCGGCTCGCGAACACGCCGTGGGAGTAGTCGTCGTCGAGGGTGACCAGGCGTGAGCCGGGGAGCAGCCGCTGCAGGGAGCGGGCTCCCTCGACCGGCGTCACGGGGTCGTGCGCGGAGGCGACCAGGAGGACCGGCGGTGCGGCGGGGCTGCCGAGCGGGTTGCGGTGCGCGGGCCGGTGGTGCCAGTAGGCGCAGGTGCTCGCCTCCATGCCGGTCAGCACCGGCTGCGGGTCGGCACGGCGGGTGCGGCGGATGTCCGCGACGATGTCACGGGGGGTGGGGCCCGGCCCGTCGGCGCACTTGACGACGCGGTTGGCCGCCTCGTACGTGCGGGAGTCCGGGCCGTCGAAGGGGGCGGCCGGGCGCAGCGCGTCGACGCCGCCGTCGGTCAGATAGGCGCGCAGCCCGGCGGCCAGGCCCGCCCACCGCTCGGTGCGGCCCAGGGCGCGGTACACGGCCCGGTCGAACTCCGCCGGTCCGAAACCGGCCACCGGCCGTGCGGCGAGCCCCCGGCGCACGCGCAGGTAGGACGCGCGCACCTCGGCCGGTGTCCCGCCCAGCCCGAAGTGCCCGGCGGCCCAGGCGAAGAAGGTGTCACGCTGACGCAGCAGCGCCCGGCTCTGCAGGACGTCGAAGTCGTACCAGTCCCAGGGGCCGACGACGCTGTCCAGCACCATCCGGCCCACGCGGTGCGGGAATAGGGCCGTGTAGGCGGCGCCCAGGTAGGTGCCGTAGGAGACGCCGAGGAAGCTCGTTTTCGGTTCGCCGAGGGCGGCGCGTATCGCGTCCATGTCGTACGCCGTCTGCTCGGTCGACAGGTGCGGCAGCAGGCGGCCCGCGTGCGCGGCGCAGTCGTCGGCCATGGCCCGCAGGGACCTCAGGTACGTCCGCTCCGCCGCGGGCCCCACCGGGACCGGGTCGCCGCCCGGGCTGTCGAAGAGGCCGCCCATCGGGCCGCAGGTGACGGGGGTGCTCCGTCCGGTACCGCGCGGGTCGAAGCCGATCACGTCGTAGGCGCGCCGCACGCTCTCGGGGAGTTTCGCCCGCTTGGTGACCGCGTAGGGGAGTCCGGAGCCGCCCGGGCCGCCCGGGTTGACCAGCAGGATGCCGCGCCGTTCGGCGGGCGTGCCCGAGGCGCGGACCCGGGATACCGCCACCTCGATGCGCGGGCCTCGGGGGTGCCGCCAGTCCAGCGGCACGGTGAGCCGCCCGCACTCCACGCGCTCCGGAGCGGCCGGCCGGGGGACGGAGTCCGGGCAGGCGCCGAAGCGCAGGGTGGAGGGCGGCTCCGCCGCCCGGACGGGGGCGGCCGGGAGCAGCGCGGTGGCGGCCGTGAGGGCGCACAGCAGTGCCGTGCGGCGTGCGGGACGGGTCAAGGGGTTCTCCGGAAGATCTTCGCCCAACCAGGTGACAATGAAAATGATTATCGATAGCGTCTCCGGCGGCAACACCCGGCGCCCTCCCCCCGGAGGGCTCGCCGGGCTGCCCGCACGCCTCGAACTCATCGTGGAAAAGGGGGAGTTGTGGCTCATCTGTTGGTGGTCGAGAGCTGGGTCGGCGCCATGAGCAGACTGCTGCCGCGGGCGATCCGGGAGAACGGGCACACGTTCACCTTCCTCACCCGCGACCTGCATCACTACCTGCGCTCGGCACCCGAGGGGACGGCCCATCCGCTGCTCGGCGCCCGCCATGTCATCACCGCCGACACCAACGACATCGAGGCACTGCTGCCCGAGGTCGAGCGGCTGCACGAGGTGTTCGGCTTCGACGGGGTCGTCACGTCCTGCGACTACTACCTGCCGGCGGTGGCCCGGATCGCGGGCCGTCTCGGCCTGCCCGGCCCCGGTCCGGAGGCGGTCGAGAACGCCTGCCGCAAGGACGCCACCCGCCGCCTCCTCGACGACGCCGGAGTCCCGGGCCCGCGCTTCGCCGTGCGCGAGGAGTGGACCGACATCGCCCGAGCGGCACGGGAGATCGGCTATCCGCTGGTCGTCAAGCCCGTCGACCTGTGCGCGGGCATGTACGTGCGCCGGGTCGACGACGAGGCCGCCCTCGCCGCCGCCTGCCGGGCCCTGGCCGACTTCCCGGTCAACGCCCGAGGACAGCGGCGCACGCCTGTGGTGCTGCTCGAAGAACTGCTCGACGGGCCCGAGGTGAGCGTCGAGACGGTGTCGCACGCGGGCGCGGTCCAGGTGGTCGGCGTGACCGACAAGAGCGTCGGCGGGGCACCCGCCTTCGTCGAGACCGGGCACATGTTCCCGGCCGCCCTGGCACCGGCCGACACCGACGCCGCCGAACAGACCGCCCTGGCCGCGCTCAAGGCCCTCGGCCTGACCGACGGGGTCGTGGCGCACACGGAGATCAAGCTGACCTCCGCCGGACCGCGCGTGGTCGAGGTCAACCCCCGGCCCGCCGGGAACCGCATCACCGAGCTCATACGCCACGTCACCGGCATCGACCTGGCCGCCGCCTTCGTCGACGTCGCCCTGGGCCGCGCACCCGACCTGCGGCACACCGACACCGGGCTGCGCAGCGCCGCCATCGGCTTCCTGGTGCCGGACGCCTCGGGCACCCTCGAAGCGCTGGACGGCAGCGGGACCGCCGACCGGCCCGGGGTGCTGGAGGTGCAACTCGCCGAGCCCGGCAGGACGGTGAAGGCGGCCGGCAGCAACAACGAGTACCTGGGGCACGTCATGGCCGGCGACGCCGACGGACTCGGGGCCCGCGCCCGCGTCGAATCCCTGCTGGACGAACTGCGCTCGGGACTGGTGATCCGATGACCACCGCCGTCACCGGCACGTCCTACGACGACCTCGTGGCGCGGGTGCGCGACGGGGCCCTCGGACCCGACCCGGCCACCCTGCGCGTCTCCGTCGCCTTCACCACCCGGCAGGCCGTCCGGCACGCCGGGCGCGGCACCGGCTACCGCAACGAGGTCCTCAGCCTCCGCCTCGCCGAAGCCGTCGGCTCCTGCGCGGTCGAGCCCGGGGCACTGCCGGACAGCGCGGTCGAGGAGTGCGTCGGCGCCGACGTGGCCCGACTGCTGGAGCACCCGCTGCCGCCGGTGCGCGTGGCCGCCCTCGACGCCTACCTGATGCACGTCCTGCCGCACACCCCGGACCAGGGGGCCGCGCCCGTGCCGCTGCCCGCCGGGTCGTCGCTGGAGAAGTCCCGGGCCCGGGCCGAGGCCGTCGTCGCCCTGCTCGACCTGCCGCCCGGCGCCACCGTGCTCGTGGTGGGCGTCGTCAACTCCCTGCTGGAAGCGCTGCGTTCCCGCGGCCTGCGCTACGTCCCCTGCGACCTCAAGGGCGGCGCGACCGAGTGGGACGAGCCGGTGGTCACCGACGCGCTCACCGCGGCCGACGGGTGCGACGCGCTGCTCGTCTCCGGCATGACCCTGGGCAACGGCACCTTCGAACCGCTGCGACGGCACGCCCTGGCCCACGGCAAGCAGCTCGTGATGTTCGCCCAGACCGGCAGCGCCGTGCTGCCCCGCCTCCTCGGCCACGGGGTGAGCGCGGTGTGCGCGGAGCCGTACCCGTTCTTCTGGCTCGACGGCGGCCCCGGTGTCGTCCACCGCTACCGCGGCTCCTGTCCGGGAGGCGGCCGATGACCACGACGGCGCTCCGGCCGGAAGCACGCCGGGAACTGCTCTCCCTGCTCGGCCGCACCCCACTGGCCCGCATCACCGCCGACCTGCCCGGCCCCCACCCCGGCTTCTGGGCCAAGCTCGAAGGGCTCGCGGCAGGCGGCATGAAGGCACGGGCCGCCGTGTCGATGCTGCTCGGCGCCCGCGAGCGCGGCGAACTGCTGCCCGGCGCCCCGGTCGTGGAGTCCACCTCCGGCACCCTCGGCATCGGACTCGCCTTCGCCGGACAGGCCCTCGGACATCCGATCGTGCTGGTCGGCGACCGGGAACTGGAGCCGTCCATGCGGCAGTTGCTGCGCTCCCACGGCGTGCGGCTGGAGATCGCCGACCGCCCGGCCGAGCCCGGCGGCTGGCAGGCCGCACGCCTCGCCCTGCTGCGCGACCTGCTCGCCGAACTGCCCGGCGCCTACTGGCCCGACCAGTACAACAACCCCGACAACACCGCCGGCTACGCCTCCCTGGCCGCCGAACTCGCCGTGCAGCTCGACCACCTCGACATCCTGGTGTGCAGCGTCGGCACCGGCGGCCACAGCGCCGGCGTCATCGGCCCGCTGCGCCGGCACTGGCCCGCCCTGCGGCTCATCGGCGTCGACGCCACCGGCTCCACCATCTTCGGCCAGCCCGCCCGGCCCCGGCTGATGCGCGGCCTCGGCAGCAGCATCCACCCGCGCAACGTCGCCTACGACGCCTTCGACGAGGTGCACTGGGTCGGCCCCGCCGAGGCCGTCGACAGCTGCCGCCGGCTGGCCCGGGGCGCCTTCGTCAGCGGCGGCTGGAGCACCGGCGCCGCCGCCCGGGTCGCCGCCTGGGCCGCCCGCGTCCACCCCGGGGCGGTCGTCGCCACCGTCTTCCCCGACGGACCGCACCGCTACCTCGGCACGGTCTACGACGAGGAGTTCACCACCGCCCACGGCCTCGACCCCGCCACCGCCGCCACCCGGCCCGTCGAGATCCCGCACCCCTACGCGGCGGAGGCCGCCGGCTGGGTCCGCTGCACCCGCGTCAGCGACCCGCTCGCCGCCCCCGCCCTCCGGAAAGAGAGCCCGTGAAGTCCAGCCTGCGCACCGTACGCCTCGCCCTCGCCGAGCCGCTGCGCATCTCCCGTTCCACCATGGCCGCACGCGACGCCGTGTGGCTGACCGTCGAGCACGACGGACTGCGCGGTCACGGCGAGGCCGTCACCAGCGTGTACTACGGGCTCGGCACCGAGACACTGGTCCGGCTCCTCACGGCCGTGGACCTGAGCCGTTTCGCCGACCCGGAGAGCGCCCTGGAGGCCCTGCGGGCCGGGGAGTTGTTCCCCGACGACGCGCCGCCCATGGTCACCGCCGCCGTCGAGTCGGCCCTGCTGGACCTCGCCGGCAAGCGCGCGGGCGTCCCCGTGCACCGGCTCCTCGGCACCGACGCGACCCCCGTCGCCGCGACCGCCCGCACCATCGGCATCACCGCCCCGGCCCACGCCGCGGCGGAGGCCCGCCGCCTCGCCGCGCGCGGCTTCGAGATCGTCAAGGTCAAGGCGGGCGCCCCCGACCCCGAGGACGACATCGAGCGCGTCCGCGTCATCCGCGACGCCGCCCCGCGGGCACGGCTGCTCCTCGACCCCAACGGAGCCTGGTCCGTGGCGCAGGCCGACGCCCTGCTGCCACGCTTCGCCGACCTCGGGGTGGAGGCCGTCGAGCAGCCCCTCGCCCCGGGCGATCCGGAGGCCCTGGCCGCCCTCGCGCAGCGCGCGCCGCTGCCCGTCATCGCCGACGAGGACGCCGTCGGCCTGGAGGACGTCCGCCGCCTCGCCGGACGCGTCCACGGCGTCAACGTCAAACTCGCCAAGTGCGGCGGGGCGCACGCCGCCCTGCGCATCGCCGAGGCGGTCGAGGGCAGCGGCACCGCGCTGATGCTCGGCTGCCTCACCGCCAGCACCCTCGGGCTCGCGCCCGCCGTGCACCTGGCCGACCGGGCCCGCTGGGCCGACCTCGACGGGCACCTGCTGCTCGCCCACGACCCGTGGACCGGCATCGGCGGCGCCGACGGCGTCGTACGGGCGAGCGGCCTTCCCGGACTGGGCGTCGAGGAGGTGGCGGCGCGTGCGGACGTGGCATGAGATGAAGCGCTTCCCGCTCGCCGTACGGCTGCTGCTGGTGAACCAGCTCGGCGTCAACACCGGCTTCTACCTGCTCATCCCCTACCTCGCCACCCACCTCACCGAGAACCTCGGCCTGTCGGCGGCGGTCGTCGGCATCGTCCTCGGCGTCCGCAACCTCAGCCAGCAGGGCCTGTTCATCATCGGCGGCTCCGCCTCCGACCGGCTCGGCGCCCGCGGCATCATCATCGCCGGCTGCGCCCTGCGCACCCTCGGCTTCGCGCTGTTCGCGCTCGGCGACGGGCTGGCCGTGCTGCTCGCAGCCTCCGTGCTCAGCGGCGTCGCCGGGGCCCTGTTCAACCCGGCCGTGCGGGCGTACCTCGCGCAGGAGGCGGGGGAGCGCAGGGCGGAGGCGTTCGCGCTGTTCAACGTCTTCGCCACGACCGGCGCACTCGTCGGGCCGCTGCTGGGCAGCGTGCTGCTCCTCGTCGACTTCCGCACCTCCGCGCTGACCGCGGCCGGCATCTTCGCGGTGCTCACCGTCGCGCAGGCCCTCGTCCTGCCCGCGCGCAGGGCCGAACCCAGCGGCGGCAGTGTCCTCGGCGACTGGCGGGAGGTGCTCGGCAACCGGGCGTTCCTGGCCTTCGCGCTCGCCATGGTCGGCATGTTCACCCTGGAGAACCAGCTGTACCTGCTGCTGCCGGCCGGGGCGCGGGAAGCCACCGGCTGGGACGGGGCGGCGGGCATCGTCTTCCTCGTCGGCACGGTGGCCAACCTGGTGCTGCAGCTTCGGATCACGCGGAGCCTGAAGTCCCGTGGCAGCAGGGGACGCTGGATCGCCACCGGCCTGGCGGTGACGGGGCTGGCCTTCCTGCCGCCGGCCTTCCTGCCGGGCATCGTGCCCGTCCTGGCCGGCGCCCTGCTGCTCTACGTCGGCGTCATGATCGCCCAGCCGTTCGTGATGGAGCTGATCCCCGGCTTCGGCCGCCCCGAGCTGACCGGCACGTACTTCGGGATCTTCTACGTCGTCTCCGGCGTCGCCGCGGCCCTCGGCAACACCGCCGTCGGCTGGGCCATGGACACCGGTGGGCAGGGCGCCGCGTGGCTGCCCTGGGTGTGCTGCGCCTGCCTGGGCCTCGTCTCCGCGCTCGGCGTGGCCTGGCTGCACCGGCTCCACGCCTTGCCCGCGAGCACGGCCCCGGACCTCCCCGCCCCGGCGGGGGAGAGGAGCAAGGCGTGACCAGCGGCTCCGAGGGGCGAGCCACGAGCAGCGGCCAAGGCGTGACCAGCGGCTCCGACGGGCGATCCGCGAGCAGCGGCAACCTCCTCACCGACAACCCGGCGCTGTACGAGGCCCGCTTCCCCGACGCCGAACGGCTGGCCGCCCGCTGGACGGAGGACTGCCTGCGCCGGCACGGGGCCGGGCCGCGCGTGCTGGACATGGGCTGCGGCACCGGCCGGGACGCCGCCGCGCTGCACCGGGCCGGGCGGACGGTGACCGGCGCCGACCTCTCCGAGGCGATGCTCGCCCACGCCCGCACCCGGCATCCCGGCCCCGAGTACGTCCGGGCCGACCTGCACGGCTTCGACCTCGGCACGTTCGACGCCGTCGTCTGCCTGGACAGCTCCCTGCTGTACTGCCACACCAACGACCAGCTCGACGGCTTCCTCACCTCCTGCCGCAAGGCCCTCGCCCCGGGCGGCCTGCTCGTCGCGGAGATGCGCAACGGCGCCTACTTCCTCGGCCGGACCGACCTGCTCGACCGGCCCGCGGTCAACGAGTTCACCTGGCAGGGCACGGCTCACCGGTCCACCACCACGCTGACGGTGGACCGCACGGCCCAGCTGCTGCGCCGCACCCGCGTCTGGACCACCGACGACGGATCACCGCCCGTCACCCAGCACTCCGCCTGGCGGCTGCTCTTCCCGCAGGAACTGCGGCACCTCCTCGCCGCGCACGGATTCGAGGTGCTGGAACTCCACGACGGCCCCGGCCCCCGCACCGAACCCCCCTGGACCGAGGGCGAGGTGCCCGGCCGCAGGACCGACGCGGACCGGCTGCACCTCGTCGCGCGAACGCTCACCCACTGACCCGAAGGACCAGCCATGAACGACGAACGCCTGCCCGGCGAACGCTTCCCCGGCCTGCGCCGCCGCGGCTTCCTCGCCGCCACCACCGGTGCCGCCGCCCTCGCCCTCGCCGGCTGCGGCGGCGGCACCGACGACCAGGCCGACAGCGGCGGCGGCGGAACGCCCCGGCGCGGCGGACGCCTGCGCGCCGCCTTCGCCGGCGGCGGCGCCAGCGAGACCCTCGACCCGCACCTGGCCAACCTGTTCGCCGACGTCGCCCGCGCCAAGGCCCTCTACGACAAGCTCGCCGACTACGGCGCCGACCTCTCCGCCCAGCCCCGCCTCGCCGAGAAGTGGCAGTCCAACAAGACCCTCGACCGCTGGCAGGTCACCCTGCGCGAGGCCACCTTCCACGACGGCAAGCCGGTCACCGCCCAGGACGTCCTGCACAGCTACCGCCGCATCGCCGACCCGAAGCAGGCGTTCCGCGCCAAGGCCTCCCTGGAACCCATCGACCTCGACGCCAGCCGCGCCCGGGGCGAGCGGACCTTCGAGTTCGTCCTCAAGCGCCCCACGGCCGAATTCCCCAACATCCTGGCCGCGTTCGGCGCGTACATCGTCCCCGAGCACGCGGGCGACTTCGACAGGAAGCCGATCGGCTCCGGCCCCTTCCGGTTCGTGTCCTTCACACCCGGCCGCTCCGCCGTCTTCCGCCGCCACGAGGACTACTGGGACGGCGCCCCGCACCTCGACGAGATCGAGTTCGTCGTCGCCAACGAGGAGTCCGCGCGGGTCAACGCCCTCCTCGCGGGCCAGGTCGAGTACGCCCACGAGCTCAACCCCACCACCGCCCGGGCCCACGAGGGCCGGGGCCAGATCGAGATCGTGCGGCTGCGCAACAGCGCCATGCAGGCGTTCTGCATGAAGACCGACCGGCCGCCCTTCGACGACAAGCGCGTCCGCGAGGCGTTCTTCCTCATCGCCGACCGCAGGGAACTCGTCGACGGCGCCCTCTCCGGCGCGGGCGAGGTCGGCAACGACCTGTTCGGCAAGGGCTACGAGTACTACGCCGCCGGACTGCCCCAGCGCGAGCAGGACCTCGACCGCGCCCGCGCCCTGCTCAAGCAGGCCGGTGCCGAGAAGCTGAAGGTCACCCTGGACACCTCGGCCGTCGCCGCCGGCTTCACCGAGGCCGCGAGCATCTTCCGCGACCAGGCCGCCGGAGCGGGCGTCACCATCGACGTGAAGACGGGCAGCAAGGACTCCTACTGGAGCGACATCCTCGACGGCGGCACCCTGTGCTGCTACCGCTCCGGCGCCATGCCCATCGAGGCCCACATCTCCCAGCGCCTCCTCACCGACTCCACCACCAACGCCACCCAGTGGCGGCACAAGGACTTCGACGCCCTCTACCAGCAGGCCCAGTCCACCCGCGACAAGACCGAGCGGGCCGCCGTCTACGAGCGGATGCAGCGCCGCCTGTACGCCGAGGGCGGCTTCCTGATCTGGGGCTTCGCCGACTGGATCCTGGGCACGTCCCGCAAGGTCAGGGGAGTCGAGACCAAGGCCCCGGCCAACACCCTCGACTGGGCGCGCTTCGACAAGGTGTGGCTGGCGTGAACAGCGCCCCGAAGGGGCGCGGGGCTGCATCGATATGCGGCTCCGCCGCGGGGCGCGACAAGCCACGACGGCGCCGCGGATACGTGACGGCCCATCGCGGCACTTCGAGCGGCGCTCTCCGCTCCTTCATCGCCCGGCGCCTCACCCTCGGCCTGGTCCAAACCATCGCCGTCGTCCTCCTGGTCTTCGCCCTCACCGAGGCCCTCCCGGGCGACGCCGCCGTCGCCCTCGCGGGCGACCAGCCCGACCCCGCCCGCATCGCGGCGATCCGCGAGGCCATGGACCTCGACCGGCCCGCTCACGAACGCCTGGCGGACTGGGCGGCGGGACTGCTGCTCGGCGACTTCGGCACGTCCCTCACCTCCGGCCGCCCGGTGGCCGAGTACATCGCCGGCGGGTTCGGCCCGAGCCTGCTGCTGGCCGCGCTCACCCTGGCCCTGCTCGTCCCGCTCGGCTTCGGGCTCGGCGTGCTCGCCGCCCGGCACGAGGGACGGCTGATCGACCGCCTGGTCAGCTCCGTCACCCTCGCCGTGTACGCCGTACCCGAGTTCGCCCTGGGCGTGCTGCTGGTGACGGTGTTCGCGCTGAAGCTGGCCTGGCTGCCCCCCACGGCGGTGGGCTACGGCACCGACCTCATCGGCCACCCGGCGGTGCTCGTCCTGCCCGTGCTGGTCCTGCTGTCCCGCCCGGTGTGCTCCCTGTCCCGCCTCGTCCGGGCCGGCATGGTCGACGCGCTCGCCTCGCCCTACGCGGCCCACGCCCGCCGCTACGGCGTCCCCGGCGCCCGCGTCCGCTACGCCCACGCCCTGCCGGGCGCGCTCGCCCCGGCCGCGCAGCAGCTCGCCCGCACCATCGACTGGCTGCTGTGCGGCGTCATCGTCGTGGAGGCGCTGTTCGTGATCCCCGGCCTCGGGACCGTCCTCCTCAACGCCGTCGCCGAACGGGACGTGCCGGTGGTGCAGGGGCTCGCCGTGGTGTTCGGCGTGCTGACCGTCGTCCTGAACCTGGCCGCGGACGTGGTGGCGTACCGGCTGACGCCCCGGGCGGGGGTGGCGGCATGACGGCCCCGCGCCGGCTGCTCCTCGGCCTCGCGGTCGTGGCGGTGCCGCTGCTCCTCGCCCTCCTCGGCCCCCTGTTCGCCGGTGAACCCGGCCCGCGCGCCGCCTCCTTCACCCTCGGCGGCGGCCACTGGCTCGGCACGGACTTCGTGGGCCGGGACGTCTGGCGGCAGGTGCTGCACGGCGGCCGCACGGTCGTGCTGACCGCGCTCGCGGCGACGGCCCTCGCCTACCTCGTCGCCCTCCCGGTCGGACTCGTCAGCGCCGTCACCCACGCACGGCGGCTGGAGGAGCTGCTGATGCGGCCCCTGGACGTGCTGCTCGCCGTACCGTCGCTGCTGCTCGTGCTGCTGGTGGCATCCGTGTTCTCGCCGGGCGCCATGGGGCTCGCGCTGCTCGTCGCGCTGGTGAACGTGCCCGACGCCGCCCGGATCGTACGGGCCGCGGCGGCCGAGGCGGCGGCCCGGCCCGCCGTGGAAGCGCTGCGCATGCAGGGCGAGTCGTGGTGGCGCGTCGCCGTCGGCTACGTCGGCCGCTCGTCCCTGCGCACCCTGGCCGCCGACGCCGGCATCCGCCTGACCGGCGTGCTGTACCTGGTGTCGACGGCCGCGTTCCTCGGTGTCGGGGTCGCCCCGGACGCCGCCGACTGGGCGGTCATGGTCGACCGCAACCGCACGGGCCTCTTCGTCCAGCCCTGGGCCGTGGTCGTGCCCGCCCTGCTGATCGTCGCCCTGACGACGGGCACCAACCTGCTCTTCGACGCCGCCCTGGAGAAGAGCCCGAGAAGGAAGGGACGGCGGCCGTGAACGACGAGACGGACCCGACCACCCCGCCGGAGCCGGTCGCCGCGGTCCACGGCCTCCGCGTCGAGATCGACGGCCGCCCGATCGTCGACGGGGTGGACCTGCGCGTGCTCCCCGGCACGGTGACCGCCCTGGTCGGCGCCTCCGGCAGCGGGAAGACCACCACCGGCCTCGCGCTGCTGGGGGAGTACCCGCCCGGCGCCCGGGTCACGGGCGAGGTGCACCGGCCGGCCGACGGCCTGGTGGGCTACGTGCCCCAGCACCCGGCGGCCGTCCTCAACCCGGCTCGCCGCGTCAGCGCCCTCCTCGACGACCTCGCCCGCCCCCGGGTGCGCCACCTGCCCCGGGCCGAACGGCGCCCGGCGGCCCGGGAACTGGTCCTGCGGGCTCTGTCCGACGCCCGGCTCCCGGACGCCGAAGCGCTGCTGCGCCGCTACCCGCACCAGCTCTCCGGCGGCCAGCAGCAACGCGTCGTCCTCGCCCAGGCCCTCCTCCTCGGCGCCCGGGTCGTCGTCGCCGACGAACCCACGACCGGCCAGGACCCGGTCACCAAGAGCGGCATCGTCGACCAGCTCGCGGCGGTCGCGGCCCGCGGCATCGCGGTCGTGCTGCTCAGCCACGACCTCGACGTGGTCCGGGCCCTCGCCGACGAGGTCCTCGTCCTGCGCGCCGGACGGGTCGTGGAGTCGGGCCCCGCGGCCCGGCTGTGGGAGGCGCCACGCCACGAATGGACCCGCCGGCTGCTCGGCGAACAGCGCCCGGCCCCGCGCGGAGAAGCACCCGCCGACCCCGGCCGGCCCATCCTCCTCGTCCGGAACCTCACCGCCGTCCACGACCGCGCGACCACCGTCCTGCGCGTCCCCGACCTGGCGCTCCACGCCGGCGAGTGCCTGGCCGTGGTCGGCCGCTCCGGCAGCGGCAAGACCACCCTCGGCCGCTGCCTCGCCGGCCTCCACCGCCACCACGACGGCGAGATCCTCCTCGACGGCACGCCGCTGCCGCGCAGCCTGCGCCACCGCGGCCGGGACCGACTGGCCGCCGTGCAGTACGTCTTCCAGGACGCCCGCGCCGCCTTCGACGAGCACCGGCCCGTCCTGCACCAGGTGGCCCGCACGGCGGTACGGCTGCGGGGCGCCGGGGAACGGGCGGCGGCCGAGGAGGCGTCGGCCACCCTCGCCCGCCTCGGCCTGCCCGAGGACCTGGCCCGGCGGCGCCCCGGCGAGCTCTCCGGCGGCGAACTCCAGCGCGCCGCCCTCGCCCGCGCCCTCCTCGCCCACCCCCGGGTCCTGGTCTGCGACGAGATCACCTCCGGCCTCGACACCGTCACCCGCCGCGGCATCCTCGACCTGCTCGCCGCCCTGGTCCGCGACCGCGGCGACCTCGCCCTCGTCCTCATCACCCACGACCCCGCCACGGCGGCCCTCGCCCACCGCATCGCCGTCCTGGACGCCGGCGAAGTCGTCGAACAGGGTCCGGCCGGACGGGTCCTGACCGAGCCGCGGCACCCTTTCACGCTCGCCCTCCGGGAGACGATCGACCGCCTCGGCACGTATACCCGGGCATGAACCGAAGCCAGTCCCGTCCGTTACGAGTTGAACAAGGGCGCGGCCCTGTGATTAGGGTGCGGGCGATGTTCTGCGCAGACGCCACCCCCTTACCCCGGGCCAGACGAGGCACAGCCGCTTCGAGGATCCTCGGGAGGGCCCGTGAGTGACACGGTGGCCACGGCCCGCCCGGTGGCCGAAACGATCCGGGCGCCGCGGACGGCGGAGCCGGACGCGCCGGCCCGCCCGCCCCGGCAGCGGGACGCGTTCTTCGACAACGCCAAGTACCTGGCGATCGTGCTGGTGGCCGTCGGGCACGCCTGGGAACCGCTGCGGGACGGCAGCAGGGCCGTCACGGCCCTCTACATGCTCGTCTACGCCTTCCACATGCCGGCGTTCATCATCGTCTCCGGCTACTTCTCGCGCACCTTCGACGGCAGCCCCGCGCGGCTCAGGCGCCTGGTCACCGGCGTCGTCGTCCCCTACGTGGTGTTCGAGACGGCGTACACCCTGTTCACCCGGTGGTCCAGCCAGGACCCCGACCGGCCGGTCAGCCTGCTGGACCCGCTGTACCTGACCTGGTTCCTGGCCGCGCTGTTCGTCTGGCGGCTGACGACGCCGGTGTGGCGGCTCGTGCGGTGGCCGCTGTCCCTCGCCCTCGGCGTCGCGATGCTGGCGACGCTCACACCGTCCCTCGGCCACGACCTCGACCTGCAGCGCACCCTGCAGTTCCTGCCGTACTTCGTGCTCGGCCTGCTGCTGCGGCCCGAGCACTTCCGGCGGGTGAGACGGCGCACCGCGCGGATCCTCGCCGTGCCCGTGGCCGTCTGCGCGCTGGGCGTGGCGTACTGGGCGGTGCCGCGGATGGACTACGCCTGGTTCTTCCACGCGGACAGCGCCCGGGAGCTGGGCGCTCCCCTCTGGTACGGGCCCCTGATGACGCTGGCCGCCTTCGGCTGCTCGGCGGTCCTGGTGGCCTGCTTCCTCGCCTGGGTGCCGGGGCGCCGGACCTGGTTCACCGCCCTGGGCGCGGGCACGCTCTACGGCTACCTGCTGCACGGCTTCGTCGCCCAGGCCGCCAAGCACTGGGGCTGGTACGAGCCCGCCTGGGTCGGCCGGCCCGCCGGGGTGCTCCTCGTCACCGCCGTGGCCGCCGCGGTGATGACCGCGCTGTGCACGGCGCCCGTACGGCGGGTGTTCCGCTGCGTGACGGAACCGGCGATGCCGTGGGCCTTCGCGGGTCCGCGCGACACCGCCACGGACCGGTCCGGTACGCCTCGGGCTGCGCGGTGAGGGCCGACGCCGCACGCTGGAGGGACAGCACACCTCTGCGCGAGGGAGTACCGGCATGGCGAACGACCACGGCAAGGGCGGGACACCGAAGAAGGACGACCCGCAGTACCAGGTGCGCAGCGCCAAGTCCGGCAAGACCGCCGTACACAAGCCGTCCGCGCTGAAGAAGAAGTGAGGCGGCATGGCCGGCGAGGAGCGCGAGGAGACCTGGGCCGACTTCCGTGAGCTGGTGAACATGACACCGGCCGCACTGGAGAAGTGGCCGGCCTCCGACGAGTCGCAGAGCGCCGGGCAGCACCCGGACGGGGGCGAGTCCACCGGGCACGCCTCCGGACGGCGGATCGTCGCGATCCTGCGGCCGGGAAGGGAGATCTCACCGACGACGACTACCGGCACATGCGCAAGGTCGTCGGGTACATCCGCCGGCACCTGGCCCAGCGGCCTTCCGGCGACGTGCGGGAGACGCGGTGGCGGTACTCCCTGATGAACTGGGGCCACGACCCGCTGGCGTGACCGGCGCGCGCCCCGCCCGCGTCCCGGGGCTCAGTGGGTCTCGGGCTCGCTCGGCGGCGCGGCGTGCCCGTTCAGGGCCTGCGTCATCTGGTGCTGGGTCTCCTCGGCGACCACGCGAGCCTCTTCCACGACGTCACCGCGTTCGCGTATGAGGCTCTCGTAGATCGGCAGTTCTTCGTTCCGGATCGAGTCGGTTTTCACGGGGTTCGTCCTATCGCGTTTACAGCCGGGTCTGGGGGCCCGTGTAAGTCTGCGTCATGCCGTGCCGCGGTGTTACCCACCCCCGCCGTGTCCAGATTTCCGTCACGAGTTTCGCGAATTCCCCAACTTTGCGACCGTGAGAAGAACCCCGGGTACGGCGGAGGGCCCCGGGAACCGTGTCCCGGGGCCCTTTACGCGGCTGGCGTCAGAGCGACGTCGTGTGAACGCCCGCGCTCCCGGAGGCCGCCCCGCCCTCCGTCGACAGGGTGCCCTGGAGGCTGCCGCAGAGCTCGGCGGTCAGCGGCCCGACCAGGCCGGCGGAGAGGCTGCCCACGAGGCCCGCGGAGGCACCGCCCGCCATACCGCCGGAGACGTTCTCCAGGTCGGCGTCGGACAGTTCGGCGATGTCGACCCGAGAGGTGAGGTTCATTGGAGGTGTTTCCCTTCGCGTGAATGTCTCGCATTGGCGGCGCGCGTGGGGGGTCGCCGGATCCGGAACCGGGATTCCGTACCGACGGCTCCGCCGTGCGCAGGATCAAAGCATTCCGCGGGAGAAAAGTTCCAGCCGCTTCCCGGCGTCGCGCCGGTCATGGCGGCGACCGTCTTCACCGCCATGACCATGGGCACACGAAATGCGCCCATTCCTTCACACAGTCCGTCGTCCTGCCGCCCGCACATGTATTGCGCCCCGATTCCCGAAGCGGGCACTTCGGCGCCAAGTCCCCATGCCGCGTGATGGACTTGGCGCCCGGCGTGCCGCACCGTGGCGTCCTGGCGAACCGTGTGCAGATGTGCTGGAGGTTCGGATTCCGCTTGGTCAGGCCGCTCCGGCCGGCTGCAGCAGGCGCGCCAGCAGGTCGTCCAGGGTGACCAGGCCGGTGAGCCGGCCGGCGCCGTCACGGACGACCGCCAGGGAGGACCGGCGTCGGCGCAGCACCTCGATGGCGTCGGCCACGGTGGTGTCCTCCGTCAGCGCGGGCACGGGCCGGGCCAGTTCCCGCGCGGTCCCGGCCCGCCCCCGGGCCCGGGCGACCAGGGCGTCCCGGGCGTGGACCGAGCCGAGGACGACGCCGTTCTCCCGGACGAGCAGCCGGGTGCGGTCGTGCGCGGCGGCCGTCCGCAGCAGGGCCTCGAGGTCCGAGCCGCCCTCCACCCAGGTGATCTCGGCGGCCGGGATCCGCAGCGCGGCCACCGGGGTCTCCGGCTCGGTCAGGGAGCGGGTCAGCAGCTCCGAGTCGGTCGCGCTGATCAGGCCCAGCCGCTCCGACTCCTCCACCAGGTGCGTCAGCTGCTCCCGGTTGTGCACCGAGGCCAGCTCGTCGCGCGGGGCCACCCGGCACAGCCGTACCAGCGCGTTGCTCACCGCGTTGAGCAGCCGGATCAGCGGCCGCACGGCCCGCACCACGGCCCGGAAAGGCGGTGAGAGCAGCATCGCCGACCGCTCGGGATGGGCGATGGCCCACGACTTGGGGGCCATCTCGCCGACCACCATGTGCAGGAACACCACCACGATCATCGCCACGGCGAACGCGACGCCGTAGGAGACGGCGCTGGGCAGTCCCAGCTTGTGCAGCAGCGGGTCGAGTTCGTGCGAGATGGCCGGCTTGGACACCGAGCCCAGGCCCAGCGTGCACACCGTGATGCCCAGCTGGGCGCCGGCCAGCATCAGCGACAGCTCGCGCATGCCGGCCAGGGCCGCGCCGGCGCCGCGCCGCCCCTCGGCCGCCGCTTTCTCCATGCGGTGCCGCTTGGCGGCGACCAGCGCGAACTCGGCCGCCACGAAGAAGCCGCTGCCGATGAGCAGCAGCACGGTCACGAAGACCGCCGTCGGGAAACTCACGCCATCTCCTCGGCTTCTCGGGCCTCCGCGGCGTCCACGAACGGGCTGATCCGTACGCGGTCGGCCACGTGCCGGTCGAGCGTGCGCACGTCGATCACGGCCCGGCCGCCCTCGGGCAGCTCGACCGTGACCCGGTCGCCGACCGTCGGGAAGCGGCCGAGCCGGTCCACGACCAGGCCGGCCACGGTGTCGTAGTCGTCGTCCTCCGGCAGCCGGACGCCGGTGGCCTCGGCCACCTCGTCCAGCCGGCGGCCGGCGTCCACCAGCCAGCCGTCGCCGTCCGCGACGGCGAGCACGGTGACCGTGTCGGACTCGTCCGCGATGTCGCCGACCAGCTCCTCGGCGATGTCCTCGTAGGTGACGATGCCGGCCACGCCGCCGTGTTCGTCGAGGACGACCGCGAACTCGTCGTCCTGCTCCCGCATCCGCGTCACCGCGTCGGGCAGCGCGAGCGTGTCCGGCAGCAGCAGCGGACGGCGGGCCACTTCGCCCGCGGTCGCGCCGGCGAGACGGGCGGCGGGCAGCGCCGTCAGCTCGCGCACGCCCAGCACGCCCGTGATGTCGTCCGGGTGGTCGCCGAGCACGGGGTAGTTGGAGTGGCCGTGCCGGGCGATCAGGCCGATCGCCTCCTCGGCGTCCGCGTCCCTGCGGACGAAGACGGCGTCGGCGCGCGGCACCATCACCTCGTCGAGGGTGCGCTCGGAGAACTCCAGCGCGTGGTCCAGCAGGGCGGCGGTGTCCTTGGGCAGCGCGCCCTGCTCGTGGGACTCGCCGATCAGATGGCCCAGCTCCTCCAGCGTGGCGCCGTGGTGCAGCTCCTCGACCGGCTCGATCCCGACCCTGCGCAGCAGCTTGTTCGCCGCGCTGTCGAAGATGTGCACGACGGGGCCGACGACCTTCAGGTACGCCAGCGTGGATGGGGCCAGGGCCTTCGCCAGCCGCTCGGGCACGGCGATGGCGAGGTTCTTCGGGGCCAGCTCGCCCAGCACCATCTGCACGACCGTGGCCAGCACGAAGGCCAGCACCACGGAGACGCCGCCGACGGCCGCGTCGGGCAGTCCCGTCCCGGACAGGACGGGGCGCAGCAGCGCGGACACCGACGGCTCGGCGATGAAGCCGACGACCAGCCCGGTGACGGTGATGCCGAGCTGGGCGCCCGACAGCATGAACGACAGCCGCTCCAGCACCCTGAGGGCACGGGCGGCGCGGCGGTCCCCGGCCTCGGCCTCACGCGCCAGGGTGAGCCGGTCAGCGGAGACGTAGGCGAACTCCTGGGCGACGAAGTAGCCGGTGCCGGCGGTCAGCACGAACACGGCGAGCAGGCCCAGGAGGGCGTTCGCGGCACTCATCGAACACCATCCCGCCGGGTGCCGCGATCACTGGTGTCGTGGCGGAATGGTCCGGGACTGTGCCCCGGGGGGTCCGTCGGTCTGGCGGACAAGAAGTCGCTCCTTACGCGTGGTCTGTCTCCGGATCAACGTTCGGCGTCGCGCCCGTGTTCCCGGATTCTACGACGGTGTAGAGAACACCGCTCGGCGCGTGGCGGCTCAGCGGCGCAGCCCCCGCACCAGCCCGGCGGCGGCACCCGCGGCGGCCACCCCGGCCCCGGCGAGCGCGAGGCCCCTGCCCCGCCGCCCGGGGGAGGCGGGACGGGCGTCCGGCGCGACGCCGTAGGCGCTGCCCGGGGCGCCGGGGAGCGCGGAGGCCAGCAGTTCCGCGAGATGCACGCCCTCGTGGCCGCCGCTGTCGAGCTCGTGGATCTGCGTGCGGCAGCTGAAGCCGTCGGCGAGGACGACCGTCTCCGGGTCCTCGGCGCGCAGCCGCGGCAGCAGCACCTGTTCCGCGCAGGCCTCGCTGACGTCGAGGTGGCCCCGCTCGAAGCCGAAGTTGCCGGCGAGCCCGCAGCAGCCCGACTCCAGCCGCTCCGCATCGACCCCGGCCCGCCGCAGCAGCTCCCGGTCGGCGTCCCAGCCCGTCACCGCGTGCTGGTGGCAGTGCACCTGCGCCAGCGCCCGCGCGGACCGCTCGGGCACCCGAGGAGGTGTGTAGCCGGGGGAGTGCTCGGTGAGTAGCTCGGCGAGCGTCACCGTCTGGTCGCGCAGCCGTCGTACGTCCCGGTCGCCCGGGAACAGCTCCGCCGCGTCCGAGCGGAAGACGGCCGTGCAGCTCGGTTCCAGCGCCACCACCAGGCCGCCCGAGCGTACGTGCCCGGCCAGCCGGCGGACCGTCCGGGTGAGGACGCGTTCGGCGATGCCGAGCTGCCCGGTGGAGATCCAGGTGAGGCCGCAGCACAGCGGCTCGGCGGGCAGCTCGACCCGCCAGCCCGCGTGTTCCAGCAGGGCGACGGCGGCCCGGCCGATGTGCGGGTGGAAGTGGTTGGTGAAGGTGTCCGGCCACAGCAGCACCGTCCCGCGCCGCCCGTCGCCCGAGGGTTCGTGCCGCCGGAACCACTGCTGGAGCGTCTGCCCGGCGAACAGGGGCACTTCCCGGTCCGCGATCCCCGCGGCGGCGACCGCCGCCCTCGACAGGGGCGGGGTGTGGGTGAGCGCGTTGACGACCGGTCCGAGCCGGGAGCGCCCGACCGCCTGGGCGAGGGCGGGCAGCCAGCCCATCGACAGGTCGGAGCGGGGCCGGCGCCAGGGCCGGCCCGCGTAGTGGTGGGACAGGAACTCCGCCTTGTAGGTGGCCATGTCGACATCGGCCGGGCAGTCCTTCTTGCAGCCCTTGCACGCCAGGCACAGGTCGAGGGCGTCCTTGACCTCCCGCGAGCGCCAGCCGTCGCGGATCGCGCTGTCGCCGTGTCCGTCGAGCATCTCGAACAGCAGCCGGGCCCGCCCGCGCGTGGAGTGCTCCTCCTCCCGCGTCACCTGGTACGACGGGCACATCACCGCGCCGCCCTCGTGGGTGAGCTGCCGGCACTTGCCGACGCCGACGCACCGGTTCGCCGCCTCGGCGAAGGAGCCGCCGTCGTGCGGGAAGCGGAAGTGCGCGTCACGCCGGTCCCGCGGCGCCCAGTCGCCGCCCAGGCGCAGGTTCTCGTCCAGCCCGTACGGCGCCACGACCTTCCCGGGGTTCATCCGGTTCAGCGGGTCGAAGAGGGCCTTCAGCCGCTCGAACGCCGCCACCAGGTCCTCGCCGAACATCCGGGGCAGCAGCTCGCCCCGGCTCTGCCCGTCGCCGTGCTCCCCGGAGAACGAGCCGCCGAACTCGGCAACCAGATCGGCCGCCCGCTCCATGAACCGCCGGTAGGCGGCCACCCCGTCGGCGGTGTACAGGTCGAAGGGGATGCGGGTGTGCACGCAGCCCTGCCCGAAGTGGCCGTACAGGCTGGGCCCGGTGTCGCTCAGGTAGCCGAACTCCTCGTACAGCCCGCGCAGCCGCCGCAGGTACGCGCCGAGCCGCTCGGGGGGCACGGCCGAGTCCTCCCAGCCCTCGAAGGTGTCGGGCCGGTGCGGCACGTGCGCGGTGGCGCCGAGGCCGGACTCCCTCACCTGCCACAGCTCCTGCTCGTGGACGGGTTCGTCGAGGAACGCCACGTCGGGGTCGTGCTCGGTCTCCCGCAGCGCGTCCAGCATCCGGTGGGCCCGGTCGTCCGCCTCCTCGACGGTGTCGGCGCCGAACTGCACCATCAGGAAGGCACGGCCCTCGGGGAGTTCGCCGAGGGCCTTCGGATTGAGGTGCTTGAGCCGCTGGTCGTGGATCAGCCGGTCGTCGACGCCCTCCAGGGCGATCGGCTCGTGCGGCAGGATGTCCGGCACGGCCTCGGCAGCCTGGTCGATCCGCGGGAACCCCAGCACCACCAGGGTGCGTTCCGGCACGACCGGCACGAGTTCCAGCTCGGCCCGCAGCACGGTGACGAGCGTCGACTCGCTGCCGACCAGCAGCCCGGCCACGTCGAAGCGGTGTTCCGGCAGCAGGGAGTCGAGGTTGTAGCCGGAGACCCGGCGCGGGATGCCGGGGAAGCGCCGGCGGATCTCGTCGCCGTAGGTGTCCCGCAGCTCCCGCAACCCCCGGTACACGGCCGCCCGCAGGTCGCCCTGCCGCTCGATCTCGGCGTACTCCTCGTCGCTGGTCTCGCCGCACCAGAAGCGGGTGCCGTCGTAGAGCAGCACCTCCAGGCGGGCGATGTTGTCGACGACCTTGCCGTGCGCCTGGGCGGTCGCTCCGCAGGAGTTGTTGCCGATCATGCCGCCGATCGTGCAGTTGGGATGGGTGGCGGGCTCGGGGCCGTAGCGCAGCCCGGTCGGCGCGAGCTGCCGGTTCAGTTCGTCCAGGACGATGCCGGGTTGCACGACGCAGGTGCGGCGTTCGGTGTCGACGGACTCCAGCCGGTGGCAGTACTTCGACCAGTCGATCACCACGGCCGCGTTGGCGCACTGCCCGGCCAGACTCGTCCCGCCGCCCCGGGACAGCACCGGCGCCCCGTGCTCGCGTGCCACGGCCACCGCCCGGGCCGCCGCCTCGGGCGTCCGCGGCACCACCACGCCGATCGGCGTCTGGCGGAAGTTGGAGGCGTCCGTCGCGTACGCGGCCCGGCTCCCGGCGTCGAACCGCACCTCGCCGTCGACCCGTTCGCGCAGCGCCTTCGCGAGTGCCCCCGGATCGACGGGCGGTCCGCCGAGCGGGTGGCGTACGACGGGGTCGGGCAGGTACGACGCGCCCATGGAGGCCTCCTGCTGGTGGGGGACGAGCAGGCGCCGGGTACCCCCGACGGCGTTCCGGCGAACCCGGCCTCAGTCCCGGCGGGACTCCTCGGCCAGGTCCGGCACCAGCCCGAACAGCGCCGCGCGCTGGTCCGGTCCCATGAAGCAGGGGAGCGCCTGCGTGACCGTCTCGGCGAGCGGGCCCGAGGCCTCGGTGAGCAGGCGGCGGGCCTTGTCCGTGAGGGCGACCTCCACGCCGCGCTTGTCCCCGCACACCGACCGGCGGGTGACGAGACCGGCGTGCTGGAGGCAGGCGATCTGATAGGTGAGGCGGGTCTTGGGGCGGCCCAGCAGCTCCGCGACGCGCGTCATGCGCAGTCCGCCCTCGGGCTGCTCCGCGAGCAGGCACAGGACCAGGAACTCGTCGTGCGAGACGTCCAGCTTCTCCTTCACGACCGCGCGCAGCCGCTGCTCCACGGCACCGGTCGCGGCGAGCAGCAGCATCCAGGCGCGCAGCTCGGCGGGCAGCAGCCCGCCGCCTCCCGAGGTGCATTCGGGCTGGTCGGCTGGGTGTTCCGGAGAGGCGGCCATGTGCTCAAGCGTACCCGTTGTCCAATTTTGGAGAAGGGGGTTGTCCAATTTTGGACGAACCGCTAGCGTGCGGTCATCCGAAACAGTCATCCAAATTTGGACGACAGATGAGTGGGAGAAGACCATGACCGTCGCCGTGGAAACCGGACTGTGGCAGCTCGACGCGACCGCCTCGACCGTCGGCATCCAGCACAGGACCATGTGGGGCCTCGTCAACGTCAAGGGCACCTTCGGCGCGCTCGGCGGCACCGGCGAGGTCCGGCCCGACGGGTCCGCCGTCGGCACCCTGACCTTCGACGTCGCCTCCCTCGACACCGGCAACGCCAAGCGCGACACCCACCTGAGGGGCGCCGACTTCTTCGACGCCGACCACCACCCCCGGATCACCTTCGCGGCCCGCAGCGCCGAACTTCGCGACGGTGACCAGGTACACGTCATCGGCCAGCTGACCGTGCGCGGCATCAGCAGGCCGCTCTCCCTGACCGCCCGCCTGAAGGACTCGGACGCCACCGGCCTCACCCTGGACACCGAGTTCAGCGTGGACCGGGATCAGTTCGGCATGGGCTGGAACCAGCTGGGCATGATCCGCGGCCGCGCCACGGTCACCGCCACCCTCCGCTTCACCCGGGCCACGGCCTGACCCCCTCAGCCCGGCCGGCGCAGCTCCCCCTGCACATCCGCGCTCGACAGGGTCTGCGGCGACGCGGTGAACGCCCGCAGCCGGATCCGGGCTCCCGGCCGGGACAGCCCGAACCGGCCCGAGGGCGGCCGGAGTTCGTACCGGGCGGTGCTGTGCGCGGGCAGGGTGCGCGGCCCTCGCACGATCCGCCAGTACGGGTCCATGCCCTGGCCCCTGGTCAGGGTGAAGTGCGGGGCGAGGGCCGTGCCCGCCGTGTTGGTGACCTGGAGGGTGAGCCGGGAGACCGTCCCCGGGGTGGGATGACGGGCCGCTGTGACCTGCATGCGCAGGGGCGGCGTGCCCGTCGCCGCCACGACCGCTCCGGCCAGGGCGGGCGCCAGCAGCAGCGCCGCCGCCGCGAGACGGGCCGGACGGCGCCGCGGCCCCGCGAGCAGGCGCACGCGCGGCTGCCACGCCCGGGCGAACGCCGACGCCGGAGCGGTCACCGCCGCCGCCAGCCACAGCGGCGTCATCATCAGGTAGTAGCCGTCCTGCGACCGGGTCGCCAGGTAGAAGGCGCACCAGGGCAGGACCGTGGCGGCCGGGCCCAGCCGCCGTACGAACAGCACGAACAGCGCGAGCAGGCCGGCGAGCAGCAGCAGGCTCGCGTGGGAGTACCAGTCGAGCCGGTCGCTGCCGTTCGTCAGGTACAGCGACACGTCGACCACGCCCTGGCCGTGCAGCACCGCGCCCTGCGTCAGCGGCAGGGCGATCCCCGTCAGCCAGGTGCCCGGCTCGCTCACCAGGAAGTACGTGTTGATCAGCAGCCACACCGTCGCCGCGGCACCCGCGAACCGCAGCACCACGAGCGCCGCCGCCCGCCCGCCCAGCTCACCGCGCCGCACGGCGTAGATCCCGGCCAGCAGGAAGGGTGCCAGGAACCAGGGCAGCTGCTGCGCCGCGCACGCCGCCCCCAGGCACGCGGCCCCTGCCAGCCCCGCCGCCCCGAGCCGGCCGCCCTCACCCGTCCGCGGCCAGCGCACCACCACCGGCACCAGCAGGGCCAGCGCCACGATCGCCGGGTAGCCGAGCCGCCCGTACGACGGCAGCATCCCGAAGCCCAGGCACACCATGGTCGCCGCCGACCGCCACGGCGCCGGGAGCATCCGCCACAGCACGACCGTCCCGGTGAGCAGCGCGCCCGTGCTCACCGCCGTCGCCGGGGTACCGCCGTGGCCGAGCCAGAGCAGCGGCACGGCCAGCAGCGGCGCCAGCGGCGGATAGCCGTAGGTGAGGTCGTAGCCGCCGGTCACCGTCGGGGTCAGGGCCACGCCGTGACCGAAGAGCCAGGGCCACGGCTGTCCGTACACCGGGCGCCCCGCGGCCAGCTCCCGCGCCGCCTGGGTGGTCAGCAGCGCCTCGTCGGAGCCGTTGTGCAACATCACCCACGCGCACAGGGCCAGCGTCACCCCCGTCACCAGCACGCACAGGTCCACCCGCGCCAGCGACCGCGCCCGGCGGACGACCAGGGCCAGCACCCCGCACGCCAGGATCGAGGCGTAGCACACCGAGATCACCGCGGCCACGGCCGGCCGGTGACCGGCCGCCGCCGTCCACACCGAGCGCGTGCCGATCAGCAGGCTGATGTCGGCGAGCAGGGTCAGGACCCGGTGCCACTGGGCCGGGGGAGGGGGCGGCACGGACACCGCCGACTGCGTGCGCGGGCCGGGCACCACGCGTGTGGTTTCTGCCGAGTACACGCCGCAGGACGCTAATCGCCACCGGTGAGCGGGGCCCGGGCGGAGGTGAAGAGTCCGGTGTGAGGCCAGTAAGGCCGTTGGTCAGTACACGTCCCGGACGTACCGCTTGTCCGCCGCGAGCTGCTTCACGTACACGGCGGCCTCCGCCTCGCTCATCCCGCCGTGCGCCACCGCGATGTCCCGCAGCGCCCGGTCGACGTCCTTGGCCATGCGGGAGGCGTCGCCGCAGACGTAGAAGCGGGCCCCGTCGCGCAGCCAGTGCCACAGCTCCGGCCCGTGCTCGCGCATCCGGTCCTGCACGTACACCTTGTTGCGCTGGTCCCGGGAGAAGGCGGTGTCCAGGCGGGTCAGGGCGCCCTCGTCGAGCAGGGCGGTCAGCTCGTCCTCGTAGTAGAAGTCCGTCGCGCGGTGCTGCTCGCCGAAGAACAGCCAGTTCGGGGCGCGATGCCCGAGCGCCCGCCGCTCCTGGAGGAAGCCGACGAAGGGCGCGACGCCGGTGCCGGGCCCGACCATGACCATCGGCGTCGAGGCGTCGGCCGGGGGACGGAAGTGCGGCGAGCGCTGCACGAACACCGGCACCTCGGTGTCCGGCTCGGCCTCGGCGAGGAACGGCGAGCAGACCCCGCCGCGCGCCCGGCCGCGCAGGTTCTCGTACCGCACCACGGACACCGTCAGCGACACCAGCTGCGGGTCCACCAGCGGGCTGGACGATATGGAGTACAGGCGCGGCTGGAGCTTCCTGAACACCCCGGCCCACTCCGCGGCGCTCGCCCGCACCGCGTACTCGGCGACCACGTCCACGGCCTGCCGCCCCCAACTCCACTGCGCCAGCCCGTCCTTGTTGTCGGGCCGCAGCAGCCTGCGCAGCTCGTGGTCGTCCCGGGCGCGCTCGGCGACGAAGCGGAGCAGGTCGGGGGTGATCCGCGTGATGTCCAGGTGCCGGTGCAGGGCCTCGCCGAAGGGGACGTCACCGACTCCGTCGACCGCCACGGCCGTCGAGGCGTCGAGCCCCGTCACCGCCAGCCACTCCTCCACCAGCGCGGGCGCGTTGACCGGCCGCACGCCCAGCGCGTCCCCGGCCTCGTACGTCAGGTCCGTGCCGCTCGTGTCGAAGGTGAACCGGCGCACCTCCTTGCCCGCGCCCGGCTTGCTGAGCAGCCGGTTGCCGACGAGCCGGGCCGTGCCGGCCGGGGCCTTGGCCCGGCCCGCCGGCTTCGGCGCTTGCGTGGCGGTGCCGCCCAGCGCCGAGAGGACCTGGTCGAGCCACTGTCCGGCGGACGGCTCGTAGTCCGGCTCGCAGTCCGTGCGCGGGGCCAGCCGCACCCCGCCCAGCTCGTCGAGCCGCGCGTCCAGCCGCCGCCCGTGCCCGCAGAAGTCGTCGTACGAGGAGTCGCCGAAGGCGAGCACCGCGTACCGCACCCCGTCCAGCCGCGGGGCCCGGTCGCCGGAGAGCGCGTCCCAGAAGCCCGAGCCGTTGTCGGGCGCGTCGCCGTCCCCGAACGTGCTGGTGATGAAGAGCAGGTCCGCCGTGCGGGCGAGCGCGGCGACATCGGCCTCGTCCATGCCGACGAGGGTCGTACGGTGCCCGGTCGCCGTCAGCCGCTCGGCGGTGGCGGCGGCGAACTCCTCGGCGTTGCCCGTCTGCGAGGCCCACAGCACGACGACCTCACGGCCGGACGGCTCCCGTACCGGAGCGGCCGGCGGCGCCGAGCGCGAGTACATCCCGGCGAGGACCCCGTTCACCCACAGGGCGTGCTCGGGCGAGAAGGGCGCGTCCGGCGGGAGCACCGGAACGCCGGGCGCGCCCGAGCCGAGCCCGGCGAGGAACCCGGTGAGGTACTGGCGCTCCTGGGCGGACAGCACCGGCGGAGGGGTGGGCTCCAGGCCGAAGGGGTCGGGGCCGCCGGGCGTGACGGCCGTCGGCGTCAGCGCCTCGACCGGTTCCTCGCGCACGGGCGTCGCCACCTTCGCCAGCGACACGGCGCACACCTTGAACTCCGGCTGGAACGACAGCGGATCCACCGCGTCGCTGGTCACCGCGTTGATGCTGAGGTACTCGCCGAACAGGTCGTTCCAGTGGAACGGCGCGAAGCAGCACCCCGGCCGCACCCGGTCCGTCACCACCGCCGGCAGCACGGCCCGGCCGCGCCGCGAGGCCACCTCGACGAGATCGCCCTCGGCCACACCGAGCCCCGAGGCGTCCTCGGGGTGCAGCTCCACGAACGGCCCGGGGTTGAGCTTGTTGAGCTTGGCGACCTTCCCGGTCTTCGTCAGCGTGTGCCACTGGTGCTGCACCCGGCCGGTGTTCAGCACGAACGGATAGTCGTCGTCCGGAAGCTCGGCGGCGGGCAGGTGCGGGCGCGCGAAGAACGCCGCCCGCCCGGAAGCCGTCGGGAAGCGCAGCCCGTCCTCGTCGACGTACCGGACGGGATTGCGCGCGGGCCCGTCCTCCCGCGCGGCCGGCCACTGCACGGGCGTCTCGCGCAGCCGCTCGTACGACACCCCGCGCAGGTCCCACCCGGTCTTCGGGTTGTGGAACCGGCGGATCTCCTCGAAGACCTGCTCGGCGCTGTCGTACGAGAACCCCTTCTCGTACCCCATCGCGCGGGCGACCTCCGCGATGATCCGCCAGTCGGCCATCGCCTCCCCGGGCGGGTCCGCGGCCGGCCGGGTCAGCGTGAGGTCGCGCTCGCTGTTGACGAAGACGCCCTCCGCCTCGGTCCACATCGCGCCCGGCAGCACGACATCGGCGTAGGCGTTGGTCTCGGTGTCCGCGAACACGTCCTGCGTGACCACGAACTCGGCGGCCTCCAGACCCTCGATGACCGTACGGCGGTTGGCGACCGAGGCGACCGGGTTGGTGCAGATGATCCAGCAGGCCTTGATCTCGCCGTCGGCCATCTTCCGGAACATCTCGACGGTGCCCTTGCCGACCCCGTCGGCCCGCAGCGTCCCCGGCGGCAGCTCCCACACCTCCTCGGCGAAGGCCCGCTCCTCGGCCACGAGCACCGACCGCTGCCCCGGCAGCCCCGGCCCCATGTAGCCCATCTCGCGCCCGCCCATCGCGTTGGGCTGGCCGGTGAGGGAGAACGGCCCGGCGCCCGGACGGCAGATCGCCCCCGTCGCCAGGTGCAGGTTGACCAGGGCGTTCGTGTTCCAGGTGCCGTGCGTGGACTGGTTGAGCCCCATGGTCCAGCAGCTCATCCACCGCCGGCCGGCCGCACCGATCAGCCGGGCCGCCTCGCGCAGGTCGTCCTCCGCGAGCCCGGTGATCTCGGCGACCGCCGCCGGGGTGTAGTCGGCGAGGAAGTCGGGCAGGGCCTCCCAGCCCTCGGTGTGGGCGGCGACGAACGCGTCGTCGGTGTGCCCGTCCGCGTGCAGCAGGTGCAGCAGGCCGTTCAGCAGCGCGAGGTCGGTGCCCGGCCTGACCTGGAGGAACAGGTCGGCCTTGGCCGCGGTGGCGGTCCGCCGCGGGTCCACGACGATCAGCCGGGCACCCGCCTTGACCCGCTCCATCATCCGCAGGAAGAGGATCGGGTGGCAGTCGGCCATGTTCGACCCGATGACGAGGAAGAGATCCGCCCGGTCGAAGTCCTCGTACGAGCCGGGCGGCCCGTCCGCGCCCAGCGACAGCTTGTAGCCGGTGCCCGCGCTCGCCATGCACAGCCGCGAGTTCGACTCGATCTGGTTCGTCCCCACGAACCCCTTGGCCAGCTTGTTCGCCAGGTACTGCGCCTCCAGGCTCATCTGCCCGGACACGTAGAAGGCGACCGCGTCCGGCCCGTGCTCGTCGACGATCGACCGCAGCCGCGCGGCCGTCTCGGCGATCGCGCCGGCCACCGGCGCCGGGACCGCCTCGTCGCCCCGGTCGTCCCGCACGAGCGCGGTGGTCAGCCGTCCGGGCGCGGCGAGCATGTCGGCCGTGGTCGCGCCCTTGGTGCACAGCCGGCCCGCGTTCGCCGGGTGCGCCTTGTCGCCGGACGCCTTCAGGACGGTACGCCGCCCGTCCGGCCCCATGCCGATGTCGAGCACGAGGCCGCAGCCCACACCGCAGTACGAGCAGACGGTGCGCACCTGCCGCGTCTCCTGCGGGGTCCCGTGGGTCGTGGTCATGCCCCCGACGGTACGGACCGCCCGTTACACCGTTGTCACTTCGCCCGATCATGAGGGGTTACGCCCGTCACACAGCGGCCTTCCGGCCGTTGTGAGGTGCATTGAGGTCGCGGAGCGTGTCGCTGTTGGGCCGAACGGGTGACCGTGCGCCACAATTGGCCGATGCAGACAGCCAGTGCGAGCCAGGACGGAGCATGCCGGTGAACAGCCACGATGTCACCGACGAACAGTGGGAGGGGCTCGCCCAGGTCGTGCCGCTGCGGGGCCGGGACGCCTGGCCGTCCTCCGTCGACCACCGGTCCATACCCGAGGCCGAGACGGAGGCGCGGCGCCGCTTCGTCGTCCTGCGCGTGAACGTCTTCGCCGACGCCCGCGACGTCGCCGAGACCCTGATGGCGGGCGTCCCGGTCCTGCTCGACCTGACCGGCGCGGAGACGGAGGTCGCCAAGCGGGTCCTCGACTTCAGCACGGGCGTCGTCTTCGGCCTGGCGAGCGGCATGCACCGCGTGGACCGCAACGTGTTCCTGCTGACCCCGGCCGGGACCGAGGTGACGGGGCTGATGGAGGGGGTCGGGGTCCCGGGGGTGTGATGGTCGCCCGATCGTAGGAACACCCGGAGACGGAACGGTTCGTCCCGTTTGTCGAGCCCTACCGTCCGGACATGACCGAGCCCTCCGCTCCCGCCGCCCTCGCGCAACCCGACCGCCCCCGCGTCACCGAACTGCGCCTCGCCGCGTTCGCCGGCCTCCGCCGCGCCGTCCTCCCGCTGGGACGGCTCACCCTCCTCGCCGGCCCCAGCGGCTCCGGCAAGACCAGCGCACTGCGGGCCTACGAGGCCCTCGCCCGGCTCGGGGGCGGCGCCCGGCTCGGCGAGGCGTTCCCCGACCCCGTCGCCTGCGTGCCGGAGCGGGCCCGGCCCGACGCCCAGCGCCGCCGCGGCTTCCGCATCGGCTGCACGGCGGACGGACCCGCGGGGCTGGTCCGGCTCGACGTGGCCGTGCAGGCCGAGCCCGAACTGCGGGTGGTGGGCGAGCGGTTGACGGCCGACGGACTGGTCCTGCTGGAGACCGCGCTGCGCGACCCCGGCAAGCGTGCCGTGCAGGCCGCCTGGCACACGGCCGGGCCCACACCGGTGACCCGTGGCCCGCTGCCCGACGACCGGCTCGCCACCCCCCTGCTGCCGCTGCGCGTGGCCGGCCGGACGTCCGGGCAGCGCAGGGTGCTGGCCGCCGCCGAGCAGATGGTCGTCGCCCTGCGCTCCGCCTTCGCCTGCGACCCGGAGCCCGCCCGGATGCGCCGTCCCGTCCCGGCCGGTTCCGGGCACCTGCTCGGCGGCTGCGGCAACCTCGCCGACGTGCTGTGGCGCACCCGCGCCGAGTGCGGACGGCGGCACGCGCAGTTCGTGGCGGCGGTGCGGGCGGGGTGCGCCGGGCCGGTGGCGGACGTGCTCGCACAGCCGGTGGACGCCCTCGCCCCGCCGGTCACGGACGCGCCCGCCCCGCCGGTCGCGGACGTGCTCGCACGGCCGGTCGCGGACGTGCTCGCCCGGCCGGACGTCATCGGGACCGTCCGCGCGGCACTCGACCGCGGCGACGGCGTCCGTACGGATCTGGGGCGGCTGGGCGACGGCGAACTCCGCTACCTCGCCCTGTCCCTGGTCCTGCTCACCGGACCCGGTGTCCTGGAGGTCGACCCGGCCGGCGAGGTGCCCGCCGCGCTCCAGACGCTCACCGTCCTCGCCGACGGCTTCGACCGCGCGCTGGACCCCCGGCAGCGGCGGGAGCTGCTGGGGCTCGCGGCCCGGATGTGCGAGCGGGGGCACATCCGGCTCGTCGGCGCGGTGAGCGACGCCTCCTGGGCCGCCGGGACCCCGGGCGTCACGGTGGTACACCTGAACCGTGACTGATCCCCTGGACGTGGCGACACTGCAACGCCGGCTGGCCGACTTCGCCGCCGCGCGGAACTGGCAGCAGTACCACACCCCCAAGAACCTGGTCGCCGCGCTCAGCGTGGAGGCGTCCGAACTCGTCGAGATCTTCCAGTGGCTGACGCCCGAGGAGTCGGCCCGGGTCATGTCCGAGCCGGACACCGCGCACCGCGTCACCGACGAGGTCGCCGACGTGCTCGCGTATCTCCTGCAGTTGTGCGAGGTGCTCGGCATCGATCCGCTGGCCGCGCTGGACGCGAAGATCGACCGGAACGAGCGGAGGTTCCCGGCTCCCTAGCGCGGCGTCCCGCCGGTGCGGCGCCCAGCCGCCGGGAGCCGCGCAGTCCACTTGTACGCTGCGTAACCGAAATCCGAGCCGAATCCGAATTGTTGTCCGTTAATTTCCGTCTTCCTCTGGCTTTTCGTCTCACACGCCTTCACTCTGGGTAGTGAACAAGGGAGTTCGGGCAGGCGGACGCGCGGGGCGCGTCGGACAGACGGGGGCAGCGCATGGACGCGGTGCGGCTCATCGTGACGAGCAGGCGGTCCCTGGCCGCGGGCGGCGAGGTGCGGGAGGTCATGGCAGAGGTGTGGCAGGCGCAGGCTCTCGCGCAGGCGATAGGAAGTCGCCTCGCGGTCGCCGGCCCACCCGAACTGCGCGGCGAGGCACTGGGGTTGACGGAGCTGGCGGGCCGGGGCTGCGGTGTCCTCGACCCGCCCGAACTGGCCCCCGGCGAGCTGCGGGCGGGCCAGCTCACGGAGTTGGGCGACGCCCGCCACACGCTGATGTACCTCGGCGGCCTCCTCGGCGAGGTCGGCATCGCCCTCGTCGGCCTGGCCAGCGCCGCGGCCGACGAGGGCACGTACTGGCAGTGCATGGAGGCCATCGACGCGGCGGACGAGTCCCGCGACCGCGTCCTGGAGATGCTCCGCAGACTCGCGGACCGGGAACAGGCACCGCCGGAGCGGGAGGCGGGGTAGGGCGCCGCCGCGGTCGTCCCGACCGGTCGCGGGGAATCCGGTGTCCGAGTGTGGTGGGGTGGATTCCGCTCCGCCCCGAGCCCCCCGAGTTCCCCCGAGCCCCCCCGAGTCCCCAAGCCCCCAAGCCCTCCGAGCCCTCCGAGCCCGCCGAGCCCCCCGAGCCCCGGAGTCGGCCGTCAGCCGGCCGTCAGCCGGCCTGGCCGCCCTCCTCGGCCGCCGCGCGGCCGGCGTCACCCGCCGCCTGGAGGTCCGCGTCCAACGCCGACAGGTCCGCGTTCAACGCCGCCATCAGCTCCTCCATCTGCTGCAACAGCCCTTTCGGCTGCCCGGTCCCGCCCTGCTGCGGCACGGTCTCTTCGGACATGACGGCCTCCTCGGCCCCTGGCCCCCCGGGGAGGCCGACGCGGGTGACGCCCCGGCGGTCACAGGCCGGTGCGGAAGCCGGGGGCTCCGGCTCCGCCCGAGCCAACGATCACCAACGGGGCCGGTCACTGGCCCGGTCACGCGGGACGCGCGGTATTGACGTAATTTCACCCGACCGGGGACCGGGTGGGACGGGGGACCGATCTCGTCGTGCCGTGACCCGGCGTGCAGGATGGAACCATGGATCTTCGCATCTTCACCGAGCCCCAGCAGGGCGCCACCTACGACACTCTGCTCACCGTGGCCAAGGCCACCGAAGACCTCGGATTCGACGCCTTCTTCCGCTCCGACCACTATCTCCGCATGGGCAACGTGGACGGCCTGCCCGGCCCCACCGACGCCTGGATCACCCTGGCCGGCCTCGCCCGCGAGACCAAGCGCATCCGGCTCGGCACTCTGATGACCGCCGGCACCTTCCGGCTGCCCGGCGTGCTCGCCATCCAGGTCGCCCAGGTCGACCAGATGTCCGGCGGCCGCGTCGAGCTCGGCCTCGGCGCCGGCTGGTTCGAGGAGGAGCACAAGGCCTACGGCATCCCCTTCCCCAAGGAGAAGTTCGCCCGCCTGGAAGAGCAGCTGGAGATCGTCACCGGCCTGTGGGCGACGGAAGCCGGCAAGACCTTCGACTTCCACGGCTCCTACTACGACCTCACGGACTCGCCCGCTCTGCCCAAGCCCGCACAGGACAAGATCCCCGTGCTCGTCGGCGGTCACGGCCCGACCCGCACCCCGCGCCTCGCCGCGCGGTACGCCGACGAGTTCAACATGCCCTTCGGCTCCGTCGAGGACAGCGAGCGCCAGTTCGGCCGGGTGCGCGCCGCCGCCGAGGAGGCGGGCCGCGGCGACGAGCTGACGTACTCCAACGCCCTCGTCGTCTGCGTCGGCCGGGACGACGCGGAGGTCGCCCGCCGGGCCGACGCGATCGGCCGCAAGGTCGACGAGCTGAAGCTCAACGGCCTGGCCGGCTCCCCGGCCGAGGTCGTCGACAAGATCGGCCGCTACGCCGAGATCGGCTCCCGCCGCATCTACCTCCAGATCCTCGACCTCGACGACCTGGACCACCTGGAGCTGATCTCCTCCCAGGTGCAGTCGCAGCTGTCCTGACGGCACGGGCCGATCTCCGGAGCGGAACCCCGCCGGCCGCGGAACCCCGCCGGCCGTGTGACGGCGCCGGCCGTGTGGCGGCGAGGGCCGTGTCGGCGATCGCCGCGTGACACGACCGGCCGGCGGATCGGGCCGTGCGCTCCGGTCCGCCGGACCGGGCCGTGGAGTCCGGTCCGCCGGACCGGCCGCCGTCACGGCTTGCGGCCGACCGCCACGTAGAGGGGTATCTCCTCGCCCGGGCCTGCGGCCCCGCCCTCGCCACCGTCCTCCCGCCGGTCGCCGGGTTCCGGATGCCACCGCTCGGCCGGCACCACGCCGGGGTCGACCAGTTCCAGCCCGGTGAAGAACTCCGTGAACTCCGCGCGGGTGCGCACCTGCGCCGCCGTCCCGCCCTTGCGGTACACCTCCACGACCCGTTCCCAGGTCTCCGGGTCGAAGTCCCCGGTCGCGTGCGAAAGCGTCAAGCAGCTTCCCGGAGCGAGGGGTTCGAGGAGCTCACGGACGATCCGGCGGGGTTCGTCCTCGTCCGCCACCAGGTGCAGCAGCGCCACGAGGGACAGCGCGATCGGCCGGGTGAAGTCCAGGGTCTCCCGGGCGGCGGCGATGATCTTCCCCGGCTCCCGCACATCGCCGGCGACGTAGGCGGTCCGGCCCTCGCGCGTGCTGTGCAGCAGGGCCTCGGCGTGGCGGAGGACGATCGGGTCGTTGTCCGCGTACACCACCCGGGCGTGCGGTACGACCCCCTGGACGATCTGGTGCAGGTTCGGCTCGGTCGGTATGCCGGTTCCGATGTCGAGGAACTGGCTGACGCCCCGCTCGGCCAGCAGCCGGACGGCGCGGTGCATGAATGCGCGGTTCGTCCGCGCCATGTCCCGCACGGCGGGGAAGAGGGATATCACCTGCTCGGCCGCTTCCGCGTCGACCGGGTAGTTGTCCTTCCCGCCGAGGAAGTAGTCGTACATGCGCGCCGAGTGGGGCTTGCCGGTGTCGAGTTGGTCCGCGCTTCGCCCGGCGTCTGTCACGTGAGGCCTCCGCATCTGTGCCCGTGTGGGCGCTCACCCGAATCCCCCTCGAACGCCCGGTCGATCGGGAGGCTAGCGAAAATTCCCGGGTGCCGTCGGTGCCCGCTCGGTACGGTGGGCGTATCCGCAGTTCAGACCACTGATCGAGGTCGACCACCGTGTTCCTGACCCTCACCACCACCGGCACCCCAGAGCGCCCCGCGACCGACCTCGGCTACCTGCTGCACAAGCATCCCGACAAGGCCCAGGCGTTCTCCACCTCCTACGGCACGGCCCACGTCCTCTACCCCGAGGCCGACGCCGAGCGCTGCACGGCGGCGCTGCTGCTGGAGGTGGACGCGGTGGCACTGGTCCGGCGCGGCAAGGGCAAGAGCCGCGGCGGCGCCCCGGACGCGGCCCTGGCGCAGTACGTCAACGACCGCCCGTACGCGGCCTCCTCCCTGCTCGCCGTGGCGCTGAGCAGCGTCTTCTCCAGCGCCATGAAGGGCGTCTGCAACGCCCGGCCGGAACTCCCCGGCCAGGCCAGGCCCCTGCGGATCGAGGTGCCCGCGCTGCCCGCCCGCGGCGGCCCCGACCTCGTACGAAAGCTGTTCGAGCCGCTCGGCTGGACGGTGAGCGCCGAGCCCGTGCCGCTGGACACCGAGTTCCCCGAGTGGGGCGACTCGCGGTACGTGCGCCTCGTCCTCGAATCCGGCGCGCTCACCCTCGCCGAGGCCCTGCGCCACCTCTACGTCCTCCTGCCGGTCCTGGACGACGCCAAGCACTACTGGGTCGCTCCCGACGAGGTCGACAAGCTGCTGCGCGCCGGCGAGGGCTGGCTGCCCGGCCACCCGGAGCAGAAGCTGATCACCAGCCGCTATCTCTCGCGCCGCTGGTCCCTGACCCGCGCGGCGACGGAACGCCTGGAGCTGGTGCGGCTCGCCGAGGCCGACGACAGCGAGGTCGAGGAGATCGACAACGCCGTCGAGGCGGAGACCGAGACCGAGGAGAGGCCGACCCCGCTGGCCGTGCAGCGCCGCGAGGCGATCGTCACGGCGCTGCGGCAGTCGGGCGCCGCCCGCGTCCTCGACCTCGGCTGCGGGCAGGGCCAGTTGGTGCAGACCCTCCTCAAGGACCCGGCGTTCACCGAGATCGTCGGCGTCGACGTGTCGATGCGCGCGCTCACCATCGCCTCCCGGCGGCTCAAGCTGGACCGCATGGGCGAGCGGCAGGCGTCCCGCGTCACGCTCCTCCAGGGCTCGCTCGCGTACACCGACACCCGGCTCAAGGGCTACGACGCCGCCGTGCTCAGCGAGGTCATCGAGCACCTCGACCTGCCCCGGCTGCCCGCGCTGGAGTACGCGGTGTTCGGCTCGGCCCGTCCGAGGACAGTCCTCGTGACCACCCCCAACGTCGAGTACAACGTGCGCTGGGAGTCCCTCCCGGCCGGTCACGTCCGGCACGGCGACCACCGCTTCGAGTGGACCCGCGCGGAGTTCCGCGCCTGGTCGGAGGCGGTGGCCGAACGCCACGGCTACGGCGTCGAGTTCGTCCCCGTGGGCCCCGACGACCCGGAGGTGGGACCGCCCACCCAGATGGCCCTGTTCACGATGACCACCCCGAAGGAGGCGAAGGCGGCATGACCGACGTACAGAAGGGGCGCGTGCTGCCCGTCACCGACCTGTCCCTGGTGGTGCTCGTGGGCGCCTCCGGCTCCGGCAAGTCCACCTTCGCCCGCAGGCACTTCAAGCCGACCGAGATCATCTCGTCCGACTTCTGCCGCGGTCTCGTCTCGGACGACGAGAACGACCAGAGCGCCACCAGGGACGCCTTCGACGTCCTGCACTACATAGCGGGCAAGCGCCTGGCCGCCGGCCGCCGCACGGTCGTGGACGCGACCAGCGTGCAGTCCGAGGCCCGCCGCCAGCTGATCGACCTGGCCCGCACATACGACGTGCTGCCCATCGCCATCGTGCTCGACGTGCCCGAGGACGTGTGCGCCGAGCGCAACGCGGCCCGCACCGACCGCGCCGACATGCCCCGCCGGGTCATCCAGCGCCACACCCGCGAACTCCGCCGCTCCCTCAGGCACCTGGAGCGCGAGGGCTTCCGCAAGGTGCACGTGCTGCGCGGTGTCGCGGAGGTCGAGCACGCCACGGTCGTCACCGAGAAGCGCTTCAACGACCTGACCCACCTCACCGGCCCGTTCGACATCGTCGGCGACATCCACGGCTGCGCCGCCGAACTGGAGACCCTGCTCGGCAAGCTGGGTTACGTCGACGGCGTCCACCCCGAGGGCCGTACGGCCGTCTTCGTCGGCGACCTCGTCGACCGCGGCCCCGACAGCCCGGGCGTGCTGCGCCGCGTGATGTCCATGGTGAAGTCCGGCAACGCCCTGTGCGTGCCCGGCAACCACGAGAACAAGTACGGACGTCACCTGCGCGGCCGCAACGTCCAGCACACCCACGGCCTCGCCGAGACCATCGAGCAGATGGCGGGCGAGAGCGAGGAGTTCCGCGCCGAGGTGAAGGAGTTCCTCGACGGGCTCGTCAGCCACTACGTCCTCGACGGCGGCCGGCTGGTCGTCTGCCACGCCGGCCTGCCCGAGAAGTACCACGGCCGCACCTCCGGCCGGGTCCGCAGCCACGCCCTCTACGGCGACACGACCGGCGAGACCGACGAGTTCGGCCTGCCCGTGCGCTACCCGTGGGCGGAGGAGTACCGCGGCCGGGCGGCGGTCGTGTACGGCCACACCCCGGTCCCGGAGGCCACCTGGCTCAACAACACCATCTGCCTGGACACCGGTGCCGTCTTCGGCGGCAAGCTCACCGCGCTGCGCTGGCCGGAGCGCGAACTGGTCGACGTACCGGCCGAGCGGGTCTGGTACGAGCCGCTGAAGCCGCTGCGCACCGAGGCACCCGGCGGGCAGGACGGCCGCCCGCTGGACCTGGCCGACGTACGGGGCCGCCGGGTCGTGGAGACCCGGCACCAGGGCCGGATCTCGATCCGTGAGGAGAACGCGGCGGCGGCCCTGGAGGTGATGAGCCGCTTCGCGGTGGACCCGCGGCTGCTGCCGTACCTCCCGCCGACGATGGCCCCGACGGCCACGAGCCACCTCGACGGCTACCTGGAGCACCCGGCGGAGGCCTTCGCCCAGTACGCGGCGGACGGTGTCGCGCGGGTCGTGTGCGAGGAGAAGCACATGGGCTCGCGGGCGGTGGCCCTGGTCTGCCGGGACGCCGAGGCGGCCCGCAGGCGCTTCGGCGTCGGGGAAGGGATCACCGGATCCCTCTACACGCGCACCGGCCGCCCGTTCCTCGCCGACGACTCCCTCACCGAGGAGATCCTCGACCGGCTGCGCACGACGATCGGCGAGGCGGGCCTCTGGGACGAACTGGAGACGGACTGGCTGCTGCTCGACGCCGAGCTGATGCCCTGGTCGCTGAAGGCGTCCGGGCTGCTGCGGTCGCAGTACGCCGCCGTGGGCGCCGCGTCCGGCGCGGTGCTCCCCGGGGCGCTGGCGGCGCTGCGGGGCGCGGCGGACCGGGGCGTCGACGTCTCCGCCCTGCTGGCCCGCACCGGCGAACGCGCGGCCGACGCCGCCGCGTTCACCGACGCCTACCGCCGCTACTGCTGGACCACCGAAGGCCTGGACGGCGTCCGCCTGGCACCGTTCCAGATCCTCGCGGTCCAGGGCCGCAGCCTGGCCGGGCTGCCGCACGACGAGCAGCTCGCCCTGCTCGACCGGCTCGTCGAACACGACGGCAGCGGCCTGCTCCAGACCACCCGCCGGCTCTACGTCGACACCGCCGACCCCGAGTCGGTGCGGGCCGGCGTCGACTGGTGGCTGGAGATGACCGGCCGCGGCGGCGAGGGCATGGTCGTCAAGCCGGTCGGCGCACTCGTCCGCGACGGCCAGGGCCGCCTGGTCCAGCCCGGCATCAAGTGCCGCGGCCGGGAGTACCTGCGGATCATCTACGGTCCCGAGTACACCTGCCCGGAGAACCTCGCCCGCCTGCGCTCCCGGTTCCTCAACCACAAGCGCTCCCTGGCGATCCGCGAGTACGCGCTCGGCCTGGAGGCGCTGGACCGCCTGGCCGAGGGCGAGCCGCTGTGGCGGGTGCACGAGGCGGTGTTCGGGGTGCTGGCGCTGGAGTCGGAGCCGGTGGACCCGAGGCTGTGAACCTCGGACCGAGGGGGGCCGCCGCGCCCGGCCGCCCCTCCTCGGGCCGGGAGGCGGGCGGCCCTCAAGCCCGCACCGCGCTCCGTGAGCCGGTGCGGGGCGGGCTTCGCCGGGCCGTTCCCCGGGAACAACTCCTTGCGCCCGCCCAACGGCGTGGCGTCGGCTGTGGCCGCTCGGGGGTGGGGCGATGGCGGATCCTGTCCAGGGGCCGGCCGGCTTCAGCAGTGCCGTCCGCAAGACTTAGGACAGGTGTACCACCATGTCGCCCGATCCCATTCGTCCCTGGTTAACCGCTGGTTGCCGTGCTAACTTCGCTGGTCGGTCAGGCAGGTGTACCGGCTCAGGGGGAAAGTCGGTGGAGACACACGTGGGGTTCGGCGAACCCCGGAGCGGGTCCGGGCGGGGAGACGGCTTACGGCTGCTGTTGGGGCGGCTGACCAACGCCCTGTGCGATCTGGGCTGCATGGAGGACGCACAGGGACGGCTGCACTTCGGCGCCGTCCTGGGCGACCTGCTGGGGCGTCAGATCGACTTACGCGGCGTCAAGTTGCGCGAGGACGTGGTGCTGCTGGTGCGGGCCGCGCTGAACCTGCCGGGCGGCGAGCGCGTACTGGTCGACGTGGTGCGGATCCTCGAAGGGGACCTGGCGGGCGACGACCTCGACGGTCTGCTCGACCAGTGGCTCGCGCCCGCCGCGCCCCCCGCCCTGCAAGGGCCCCTCTCCCGGGGCGACGAGACCAGCGCCCGCGCCGTCCTCACCCAGGGCGAACTCCCGGCGGACCGGCTGCGTGACGCCCTGGTCGAGGAACTCAACGGCCTCGACCTGCCCACCGGCCTCGCCCCCGAGCAACTCCTCGCCCACGTCCTGGACCGCAATGTGCAGCCGGACGGACTTCCCCCGGCCGTCCTCCTGATCGACCACGCCGCCCGGCTCGCCGCCGCCCCCGGGCACCGCACCGCCCTGTCCGGCTGGGTCGACGACTGGGCCCGGCGCGCGGGGCTGACCGCTCCCGTGGAGGAACGCCGGCGGGCGCGCGGCGCGGTGACGAGCGATCCGGACATCCCGCGCTGCCTGGTCGTCGCCGTCGAACCCGCCCGGGACGGCACCGGCGAGATCGTCGTCCGCCCCTGGCTCAACACCGTCCCCGGCCGCTGGGACCCCCAGCCCGGCGAGCCCGCCACGACCACCCTCGACGAACTCGGCACAGCCGTCCAGGGCGCGTTACGGCAGGGCGCCCGCCTCTGGTCGGCGCCCCGCGACTCCGACACGAGTGGCCGCCGGCAGCCACCGCCGTACATCGAGTTCATCCTTCCGTACGACCTCCTCAACCACGATGTGGCGGGCCTGACCTTCCGCATCGGCGACGGACAGCCGCTGCCGCTCAGCCTGAAGTACGGGGTGCATCTGCGCAGTCTGGAGCGGATGCGCACGGACGACGCCCTGGTCCGGGACCAGTGGCGGGAGCGCTGGCACACCCTGCGCGAACACGGCGTCCTGGTGCACGGCTGGCGCGAACCCGACGGCGTCCGGCTCGGCGCGTGGCAGGCCGGGCTCGCCGGGGAACCCAGACATACGGCGGTGGTGCTCGACGCCCCGGCCGACGCCCTGGCGCTGGAGGCCCTCAAGGCCGCCATAGCGGAAGGGATAGGGCTCGCCATCTGGGACCGCAGAGGCGTCTTCCGCGAGGAGCGCCGCGAAGTGGTGACCGCCCTGTTCGCGGCGGCGCCCACCCCGGCGAGGATTCCGGTCGCCGTTCACCTGCTGCGCAGGAACGCCGAGAGCGAGGGCCGGGGGCCCGGCGAGCTGCTCGGCAGACATATCGGCTTCTTCTGGGACGATCCGACGCGTCCCGTCGACTTCCAGCCCACCGACCCAGGCGATCTCGCCAGCGAGGAGGCACCGGCATGAGCGCCCAGGAGCAGACGACCCCGAACGGCTGGCGGGTCTTCCACGGCACGGGCAGCGCCCCCGCCGTCCCGCCCGTACTGCCCGCGCCGCCGCCCTGGCGGATGTTCCGCGGCGACCCGCCCCGGCCCGTGCCGCCGGCCGACCCCCAGGCCGCGCTGCGCCGCCTGGGCCCCGGCGACGTCACGCCGCAGCTGGGCGAGGAGGAGATCGACGTCGTCAACGCCGCGCTGCTGCTGCGCCGGCCCCTGCTGATCACGGGCCCGCCCGGCGTCGGCAAGTCCACCCTGGCCTACCTCGTCTCCCGCGAACTCGGCCTGGGACGCGTCCTGGAATGGAACATCGTCAGCCGCACCACCCTGCGCGACGGCCTCTACGCGCACGACGCCATGGGGCGCGCCCAGGCCATCGCCGCCTGGCGGGCCGGGCTGCGGAACGCGGCGCCCTGGGAGCCGGAGCCGGGCGACGCGGCGCCCGAGGACGCGGCGCCGGCCGAGGGCGTCAACACCGCGCTAACTCAAAATCCTCGTCAACTTCCCCCGGCATTGGGGGACTTCATCACGCTGGGCCCCCTGGGGACGGCGCTGCTGCCCTACGATCGTCCCCGTGTGCTTCTCGTCGACGAGCTCGACAAGAGCGACATCGACCTGCCGAACGACCTGCTGCACGTCCTGGAGAACGGAAGCTATGACGTCCCGGAGCTGGTGCGCGACGCCGCGGACACCGCGCGCGTCCACACCAGCGACCCCGGCGGCCGCGCCGAAGTGCGCGACGGGCGGGTCGAGTGCCGGGAGTTCCCGGTCGTGGTGATCACCAGCAACGGAGAGCGCGAGTTCCCCGCGGCCTTCCGCCGGCGCTGCCTGCCGCTGGAGATGCGCACGCCCACCCGGGAGCAACTCCTGGCCATGGTCGAAGGGCACCTCGGAACCCGCCCGCAGGGCACGGAAGACCTGGTCGACCTGTTCGTCCAGCGCGTCCAGGCCGGCGGCACCCACTCCCTGGACCAGTTGCTCAACGCTGTCCAGATGACTACCGCGGGTGGTTTCCAGGCGGACGGTGACGGGCGTAAGCTCGTGGAAATGCTCCTGCGCGACCTCGCGAAGGGCCGCTGAATGAAGGGCTATCCCAGGGAGCACGCATCCGGGCTCGGCGACGGATTCCCCGTTTCGGGGTCGTCGCCCCCTTCGGCGTTCCCCGAGTCCGCCGACCAGGCGGCAGAGCACGGAGCGACGGTCCCGGGCGCCCTGGAACAGCCTGTCCCGCGCTGGCAGGACGTCGCCGACGCGGTCTGGCTCGCCGCGTACTGGAACCGCCACGGCGGCCCGGCTGCTCCCGGCCCGGACCCCGAGCCCCCCGCCCGGACGGCCACGCCCCCGGCCCAGTCTCCCGCACACCGGCCGAGCACGCAGGACGCGACCCCACCGGACACGCCCCCGGCCGGCGGGTCCCGCCCCGCCGACAGTGCCCCCGACGCCGTACGCTCCCCGCAGCCGCCCGCCACGCCGCGCACCCCGGGCCCGCCCGAGGGCCCCGACGACCGGGCGCAGCCGTGGGCGGCCCCCGCGCTGCCCGGGGAACCGGCCGCCGCGGCCCGCCTGTTACCCGACGCCGAAGGACGCTTCACCCTGCGCCTCGGGCAGCCGCTGCTGCCCGCCGACGACCGCCCGCGGCAGGCCCCGGCCCGCACCACCGCCCTGTTCGCCCGCGCCCTGCACCAGCTGGCCCGGCGCGTGCCCGCCCGCGACACCCTGGAACTCGACGAGGAGACCACCGCCGAGCAGGGAGTCGTGGACGGCATGTGGATGCCCTTCCTGCGGCCCGCCCGCAGGGCTGCCTTCGACCTGGTGCTGCTCGTCGACGACGCGCCCACCCTGCGCATCTGGGACGAGTCCACCGCCCGCCTCGCGCAGGCCGCCGAGCACAGCGGGGCCTTCCGGGCCGTGCGCACGGTCCGGGTGCACGTGCCGCGCACCGGGACCGCCACCCTGCGCTACAGCACCGGCCGGGCCGCCGCCGACCCCGCCGAACTCCTCGACGGCCGCGGCGACCGGGTCTTCCTCGTGGTCACCGACGGACTCGCGCACGGCTGGGCCGCCCCCGCCGCCGACGACCTCCTCGGCCGCCTGGCCCACGCCGGCCCCACCGCGCTGGTCCATCTGCTGCCGCCGCACCTGCGCCACCGCACCTCGCTCTACCCGTACCCGGCCGTACTGGAGGCCGGCGGGTTCGGCGTCAGCAACGACGGGCTCGAGCACTGGGCGCCGCCCGGCGGCCCCGACCCCCTGCGGCCGCTGCCCGACGCGGGCGACGGGTCGGTTCCCGTGCCGGTGCTCTCCCTCAAGCCCGGCTCCCTCGCCGCCTGGGCCGACCTCGTCACGGGGGAGCGCGGGGTGCGCCGCGGCCTGCCGGTCGTCCTGGCCGGCACCCTCACCAAGGGCTCTCCCGCGCCCGGCCTGCGCGCCCCGCGCTTCCCGCGCGCCGCCAAGGCCGCCGTGCGCCGCTTCTTCACGCTCGCCACCCCGGCCGCGCGTCGGCTCGCCACCCAACTCGCCGCCATTCCCTTCGAGTTCGACCTCGTGGAACAGCTGCGCCGGCGCACGATGCCGGAGACCGGCCCGGACCACCTCGCCGAGATCCTGATGGGCGGGCTGATCGACTGGGACAGCGGCGGCGAGGGGCGTCCCGAGTTCGCGGACGGGGTCCGCGAGGAACTGCTCGCCACCACCACCCGCAGCCAACTGGCCCACACCGTCAGCCTGGTCGGTGAACTGCCCGCCGCGGGCGCCCGCGGAATCGCGCTGCGCGCCGCCCTGCGCGACCCCCTGGGTGCCACGCTGCCCGACCCGTCCGAGCGGGGCTGGGTGCGCAGCGAGCTGGCCGTGATGCGGGCGCTCTCCGGGCCCTACTCCGAGAGGGCCCGCCGTATCGAGCCCGGACTCTCCCGGGCCCGCGGGCCCGGTGCCGCCGAACGAGTGAGTTCGGGAATGCCCGGAGTTGCACCCTCTGAGGTGAACCGCGCGGCTCATTGGGGATTGTCCGACGGAACGGGAAGTCTGCCTCCGTCGAACGGACCCGACGAACCTGGAGAACCACCCGTGCCACCCCTGGTAACCGACGCCATCCCACAAGATCCCTCGGAGGCTGAGCCCCTCATGCCGAGCACCACGACCGCAACGCCCGCCCTCCTGGTGAACGTGCCCCTGCGGAACACCTCGTTCGTCGGCCGGCAGGCGCTGCTGAATGCCGTGGAAGAGCAGCTGGGGGCCCAGGACACGGCAGCGGTGCTGCCCAACGCCCTGCACGGCCTCGGCGGCGTCGGCAAGTCCCAGCTGGCACTCGAGTACGTCTACACGCACCAGCACGACTACCGCGTGATCTGCTGGATCCCCGCCGAGCGCGAGAGCCTCATCCTCGCCGCGCTGGCCCAGCTGGCGGCACAGCTGGGCGTCGCCCCGACCGGCCAGGACAGCCTCGGCGCCCCGGCCGCCAACACGGCCGTCCCGGCCGTCCTGGAGGCGCTGCGCACCGGGACGCCGTACGACAACTGGCTGCTGGTGTTCGACAACGCGGAGGACGTCGAAGCGGTGCGCCAGTACTTCCCGACGAACGGGCCGGGCAAGGTCATCGTCACCTCCCGGAACCGCGCCTGGGAAAGGGTGGCCACGTCGTTGCCCGTCAACGTGTTCGAGCGCGAGGAGTCGATCGAGCTCCTCCAGAAGCGGTCACCCGACCTGTCCATCGAGGACGCCGACCGGCTGGCCGAGGCGCTGGGCGACCTGCCCCTCGCGGTGGAGCAGGCGGGCGCCTGGCGGGCGGTCACCGGCATGCAGGTCGACGAGTACCTCGACCTGCTGGCGCAGCGCAGCCCCGAGATCCTGGAGCTCGACCCGGCTCCCGACTACCCGGTCTCCGTCGCCGCGGCGTGGGACATCTCGCTGGAGCGCATCCAGCAGAACAACCCCGGCGCGCGGCAACTGCTCGACATCTGCGCCAGCATGGCCCCCGAGCCCATTCCCCGGGCGATGCTGCGCGGCAGCCGCGGCGTCAACGTCACCCCCGAGGTGGACCCGCTGCTGCGCGAGTCGATCAGACTGAACCGCGCCGTCCGCGACCTCAGCCAGTTCTCCCTGGTCAAGGTCGACCCGCGGTCCGACACCCTCCAGATGCACCGTCTGCTCCAGACGGTGCTCCTGGCCAAGCTGAGCACCGAAGAGCGGGAGCGGATGCGGGACGCCGCGCACCAGCTGCTGTCGGCCGCGAAGCCCGGCCCCTACGGCTCGTCGCTGGAATGGCGTGCCTACCAGGCGCTGCTGCCGCACGTGCTCACCTCCCAGGCCGTGAGCAGCACCGACACCTATGTGCGGGAGCTGGTCTTCGACACCGTGTGGTTCCTCTACTACTGGGGAGACCACGTGGGCGCCGCCGACCTGGCCCGCCAGGCCTGGAGCGCCTGGCTCGCCGCCTCGGGCGAGGAGGACCTCCACGTCATCCGGATGATGAAGAGCCTCGGCTTCCTGCTCCGGCAGATCGGCCAGGTCCCCGAGTCCATCCCGCTCACCGAGAAGGCCCTGGAGATCTCCCGCCGCACCGACGTCGACCCGGAGAACCTGATCGACTCGCTGTGCGAGATGGCCGACGCCCACGGCTACCAGGGCAGGTTCGACGAGGCCCGGGCCCTGACCCAGGAGGCCACCGAGCTGGCCCGGTCCCTGTTCGGGCCGGACGATCCGATGACGCTGCGCGCCACCCACTCCTGGGGCGTCGCCCTGCGGTTGTGCGGCCGGTTCCGCGAGGCGCTGCCGCTCGACCAGGAGAACGCCCAGCAGCGCGAGCTGCTGTTCGGCCCGTCCAGCTTCTTCACCCTCAACACCCTCAACGCCCTCTCCATCGACATGCGCGAGAGCGGGGACTACCCGGGCGCCCGCGACTTCCAGGAGGACGCGTACCGCCGGGCGCGCAGCGAACTCGGCGAGGAGCACCCGCTCACCCTGCGCATCGCCCGGAACCTCGCGGTCTGCCGGCGCCGTGACGGGGCGTACACCGAGGCGGCCAAGCTCTCGGAGGAGACGCTGCGGCGCTTCGTCGCCCGCTACGGGCCGGACCACTTCGACGCCATGTCGTCGGCGACCAACGTGTCCGTCGACCAGCGGCTGGCCGGTGACCTCGAAAGCTCCCGCCAGCTGGCAGAGGTGACGCTGCGCCGGTTCGAGCAGCGCCTCGGCGGGAACCACGCGTACACGCTGCTGACCAAGGCGAACCTGGCCACCACCCTGCGCACGCTCGGCGCCCTGGACCAGGCGCAGGAGCTGGAGGACGAGGCTGCGCGCCGGCTCTCGGACGGAGTGGGGGCACAGCACGTCACGACACTGACGGTCGCCATCGGCCAGGCCAACACGGCCTACGCGCGCGTCGACTTCGAGCGGGCGCACGAGATCGACGAGGCCAATCTGCCGCTGCTCGCCGAGGTGGCCGGCGAGGAGCACCCGCTGACGCTCTCCTGCATGGCGAACCTGGGTCTCGACCTGCGGGGTCTGGGACGCGGGGCGGAGGCCGACGAGCTCCAGCGCAAGGCGACGGACGGATTCGCCCGCGTGGTGCGCGCCGACCACCCCTGGCTCCTCGCCGCCCGCCAGCGCCGCCGTATCGAGTGCGACATGGCCCCGATGCCGCTGTAGCGGTGCCTCCGGCCGGGGTGGCGCCCGTGTACCACCCCGGCGGGCGGTCAGCCCGCGTCCACCACGGGCGTGGTGGACGCGCCGTCGGCCGGCTGGGGGCGCGTCTTCCTGCGGGGCCGGTGCGCGGGGACGTCCTCGGTGCGGCTCGCCTCGGGCGTGGCCAGGCGGCGGACCAGGAGGAGCAGGGGCTGGGTGAGCAGCGTCGTGGCCAGCGCCATGAAGACCAGCACCGTGTACAGGGGCTTGCTCACCAGCCCCGCCTGCAGGCCCGCGTTGAGGGCGATCAGCTCCGTCAGGCCGCGGGCGCTGAGCAGGACGCCGACGGTCCGCGCGTCGTCGCGGTCCAGTCCGCCCAGCCGGGCCGCGACCGTGCCGCTGGCGACCTTCGTGGTGACCGCCAGCACCGTCACGACCAGCAGGGTGATCCACCCGGTGGTGGTCATGCTGTTCAGCGTGACCGACTGCCCCGAGAAGACGAAGAAGTAGGGGACCAGGAGCGAGCTGACGACGTGCAGCGGCCGCAGCAGGTCCGGGTCGAGCGTGCCGTTGTCCTCGCGCGGGCAGACGATTCCGGCGAGCAGCGCCCCGCAGATGGCGTGCAGCCCGAGGAACTGTGTCACGGAGGCCGACGCGCAGGCGAAGCCGATGAGCAGCGCCAGCCGCAGGGACGGCTCCATCCTGGTCCGCCACAGCAGCCTGCGCAGCACCGGACGGGCCGCCAGCAGCATCAGCGCCGCGAAAGCGGCCGCGGCCAGGGCCCGCCACTGCCAGCCCAGGGCATGGCTCCCGCTGTCGCTGTCCAGCATCGTCCCGGCCAGCACGGTCCACCCGATCACGTCGAGCAGTCCGGCGGCGGACACCGCGAGGACGCCCGGCACCGTGTCGGCCAGGCCGTTCTCCCGCACGATGGCCGTCAGCACCGGTACGGCCGTTATCGACAGGGCGACCCCGGCGAACAGCACCATGCCGACCGTGAGGCCGGGCATGTCCAGCGCCCGCAACTGCTCCCGGAACAGCAGCGCGCAGCCGCTGCCCACCGCCATCGGGACCACGAACGCCGCCAGCGCCACCGTCATCGCCGTACGGGCCCGGTCGCCCAGCAGCTTCAGATCCAGCTCGTAGCCCACCGCGAACAGGAAGACCACCAGCGCGAACTGCGCGAGTCCGGTCAGCGCCGTACCGATCTCGGCGGGGAACAGCAGCTCGTAGGTGTCCCGCGACGCACTGCCCAGCAGCGAGGGGCCCAGGGCGATGCCCGCCGTCAACTGGCCCACGATGTAGGGCTGCTTCAGCCGCTGTGCCAGCCAGCCGGCGCCATTGCCGACCGCGAGGATCAGGGCCGAGGCGAACAGGAAATGCGTGACCACCGCGTCAGCGCTCACTGCGTCCCCCTGTGTCCAGTTGTCATGGCCGTCCAGCCGGCCGTCGACGGGTTCTCGCATGTGTGCTCGAACCCCAACCTTCTTATGGTACTGGTAAGTTGGCGTACTTCCGGCAGTCGTACACAACTCTGCACCGGTGTCACGGGGGGCACATGGCGACGGTCGTCTTCATCCATGGGACAGGGGTGCGCGAACCAGGCTTCTCGAAGCTTGCGGGGCGCGTGGCGGCCGGACTGACCGCCCTGCGCGAGGGACTTCGCATCGTGCCGTACTACTGGGGCGGCACGCACGGCGCCACGCTCGCGGCGGGCGGGGCGAGCCTCCCCGCCGAGCCGGGCGGCACGTCCCGAGCGCTCACCGGGCCCGACGCCGAGGAGGAGACAGCGGCCGCGTGGGCCGCCCTGTACGCCGACCCGTACGCCGAACTCGCCCTGGCCGCGGCCGGAGCGCCGCAGGTCACCGAGCGGGCGCCCGGTTCCCTGCCGCCCGATCAGGCGCTCCGGGCGCGGCTGGCCACCCTCGCGGCCCAAGGCGACGCCCCCGCCGCCGAGTTGGGACCCGGGCTGGCCCGTGCCGCCGCGGATCTGGCCGCCCACCCCCTGCTCGCCCAGGCCGCCGCGGCCCTCGCCCAGGACGACCTCGCGGCCCTCGCCGCGCGCAGTCTGACCGCCGGGGTGATCGCCGACGCCCTGGACTCCGACGCCCCGCTCGTCCCCGTCGGCGACAGCCGTGACATCGTCGCCGACCGGCTCGCCGTGGCACTCGGTGCACCGCCCCGGGGCACGGAACGCGGTCTGCGCTCCCTGGTGCTGCGAGTGGCGGGTTCCGCGGCATCGCGTGCCGCCGTGCGCCGCCGGCGCGCCCTCACCGAGGCCGCGCACCCCGCCGCCGGCGACATCCTGCGCTACCTCAGCCGCGGCGAGGCGGCCCGCGCCGGCCTGCGCGACCTGGTGCGGGGCCTGGAACCGCCCGTCACCCTCGTCGGCCACAGCCTGGGCGGCATCATCGCCCTGGACACACTGGTCTGCGCCCCGCTGCCCCAGGTCCGGCTCCTGGTGACGGCGGGCTCCCAGGGGCCCTTCCTCTACGAGTCCGGATCGCTGCCGTCCCTGGAACACCCCGCCCCGCTCCCACCGCACGTGCCGGAGTGGCTGAACCTGTACGACCGCCGCGACCTGCTCTCCTACCTCGGCGCGGGCCTGTTCCCCGGCCGCGTCACGGACGTCCCCGTCGACAGCCGCCAGCCCTTCCCGGCGGCCCACAGCGCCTACTGGACGAACCCCGAGGTGTACCGGCACATCGTGGAGCGGCTGCCGTGAACCCGGCCCGGGTGCACGCGCTGATCGTCGGTGTCGAGCGGTACGACGCAGGGCCCGCCTGGGACCTGCCCGGCCCGGCCCGGGACGCCGTGGCCTTCCACCGGCTGCTGCGGGCGGCCGGGGTGCCCGACGCCCAGCTCCGGCTCCACCTCGCCCCGCTCCCGCCGTACGTCCCCGACGTCGCCCACTGGCCCGCCGACCACGCCACCCTGCGCCGCGTCCTCGTGCGGGAACTGCCCCTGGAGCAGGGCGACGTCCTCTGGGTGTGGTGGGGCGGACACGGGGCCCTCGACCGGGCCGGGCACCTGCGGTTGTTCTGTGCCGACGCCAGTGCCGCCGACAAGCTGGGCATCGACCTGGACTCCGCGCTCGACCGGTACGCCGGGGACGCCGTGCCGTCCTTCGGCGAGCAGTTGTGGATCGTGGACGCCTGCGAGACGTTCGAGGAGGACCTCGCCCTCCGGGAGCCGCTGCCGCCCGACGCCCTGCCCGCGGGGCGGCGCAACCTCGCCCACCGGCAGACGCTGCTGCGGGCCGCCGGGCGGGGGCGGATCGCCGCCAACGACCCCGAGCGCGGTACGGGGCTGTTCTCCGAGATCCTGCTCGGGCTGCTGGCCGACCGGGCCGCCGTCCTGCCCGCGCCGCCCGATCCGGAGGGACTGTTTCCGGCCGTACGGGCACGTATCGCGGCCCTCAGGGAAGCGGGACGTACTCTGCAGTACCCGGAGATTCGGCTGCAGAGCCCCGAGCGCACCGAGATCGTGGCGCCGGCGCGGGCGGACGCCGGGGCGCGTCCGGCGTCCCCCCTGCAGCGGGCCGTGGACGCCCTCCTCGCCTATCCGCTGATGCAGGATCCTGTCGAACGGCAGGCGGTGGTCGCCTCCCTGGACCCGCGCGTCACTGCCACGCTGCCCCGTCACCCCAAGGCCCGTACGGAGGTCGTCGGCATCCTCAACGGCCTGGCCCGGCGCCGGCCGAAGGCGCTGTGGGACCTGTTCGACGCCGTGGTCGCCCTCGACGACGACCCGGATCTGAGGAAGCAACTCAGCGCCGCTCTGGGGGAGTTCGCCGCCTCGATGCGACGCCCGGGCGATCAGAAATGATCGGGTGGCGTGATCGTACGGTTTTCGACCCGGGCAGGAATGGCCATGATGGAAAAGGACACGGGCACGGGGCGACGCGTGCCCCCGTGCGAGAAGGGGGAGCATCTTGGACCAGCCGCCCGCTCTGTGCCAGGCCGGAGCCGCCGTTCGTGAGCAGGCCACCGCTGCGGGTACCGACGTCTGGGAGTCGGATCTTGCCGACCTGGCGGGGTTGCCCCTGACCGCGGTGGACGGCCTCGCCCCCCTGCCTCCCTCCGCCCGTCTCCTCGGCGAGGTCCTGCGCGCCCGCGACAGCATCAAGGGGGGCAACGAGGGGCCCGCCCGGGCCGAGTAGCCCCGAAAGCCCTTCCGATCCCCGACGACAGGCGGGCCTCACGTGGCCTCGAAGACCCGCCGGGGCCCCTTACGCCCGCACCCGCGACCGGAGGTCCCGCATGCCCAGCGAGCCGCGCCCCGCCCCGTTCCGCATGCCCGAGCGGATCTTCGCGGAACTGGCCGCGGGAGGCGGCTCCGCGGAGGCCGTCGCCTTCCTCGAACGGGCCGAGCGGGCGCGGCGGCTGCTGCTCCTGCGCACCCTGCTGGACCGGCTCGGCACGCTGCGCACGCCGCTGAGCCCGGCCGCCGACGCCTGGGACGTCCTCAAGGAGGCCGCGGCCGCGGCGCCCGGACCGGTCGACCGGCTGCTGCTCGCCCCGGCGACCGGCGGCTGGATCGCCCACCTGCTCCGCCGGCTGCACGGCACGGCGTCGGGCCCGCCGCTGTGGGCCGAGGCCGGGCACCTGTGCGCCCTGGCCGTCGCGGCGGCCCTGCACGCCGGCATACCGGCGGACCTCCGGGTACCCCTGACCGACGGCGCGCTGCCCTTACCGGGACTGGGGCTGGCCCGGCTCACCGACGCGGCAGGAGGACTGACGGCCGGTCAGGCGCGGGTGAGCGGCGGTGAACTGACCCTGGCCGGTCCGGGCCGCGACGGCGGCACGGTGGCGGTGACACTCCGTCCGGCGCCGCACCCCCTGCCCTTACCGGAGGCCCCCACTCCGGCGTGGCTGCCCCTGCGCACCCTCACCCACCGGACCCCCACCGGCCCGGTCGCCATCCCCCTGGACGACCTCGACCCCTACCGCGACCTGGACGATCCCCTCCCGCCCGCACGGCTGGAGACCGCCGAAGCCGAGGCCTGGCAGCGGCTGTTCGAGGAGGCGGTGGCCCTGCTCGCCACGCCGGGCGGTGACGGGCCGGGCCGGTTCGACCCCGGCGCCGTCCGGGCCGTGGTGCCCTGGGGCCGCACCGGTGCCCTCCCGCCCGCCCCGCCCACCGTCCTGGTCTCCGCCTCCAGCGGCGACTCCTTCGGGGCCATGGTGATCGCCCGCCCGTCGTCCGCCCTGGCCCTCGCGGAGACGCTGGTGCACGAGTTCCAGCACAGCAAGCTGGCCGCCCTGCTCCACCTCTTCCCCCTGCTCGACGACGACCGGCGGGAGCGCTACTACGCCCCCTGGCGCCCCGACCCGCGCCACCTCACCGGCCTGCTGCACGGCGCGTACGCCTTCACCGGTGTCGCGGGCTTCTGGCGGGACCGCCTGGCCGTGGCGAGGGACGAACGGGCGGCCGACACGGCCGGGTACCACTTCGCGCTGCGCCGGCTGCAGAGCCGCCTGGTCGTGCGCACGCTGCTGGCGGAGGGCCGTCTCACCCCGCAGGGCCGGGCCCTGGTGTCGGGCCTCGCCCGTACGCTCGACGGCTGGCTGCGCGAACCGGTCCCGCACCCCGCCCTCGCCCGGGCCCGCGCGGCCGCCGCGCTGCACCGCACCGAGTGGCGGCTGCGCAACGTCGCCCCCTCCCCGCGCCCCGGGCCGGGACCGTCGTCGGACGGCCCCCGCTTCCGCCCCGACCGCACCTCCTGGCCCGACGTCCGCACCCACGCCTTCGCCGCCCGCCCCGTCGCCCCGCACACCGCCGACGAGCACCTCGCCGCCGGGGACGCGGCCGCCGCGCTCGCCCGCTACGCCGGGCAGCTGGCCGCCGACCCCGCCGAGCCGCACGCCCTGGCCGGGTGGATCGTCGCCCGGGCCGTGCTCGACCCGGGGCGGGAGACGCGGCGCATGCTGGCACGGCCGGAGCTGCTCCAGCCGCTGCCGAGCGGATGACCCGGGAGCCGGCTCATTGTCGTCAGGCAGACGCGAACAAGAGTCGGCGGAAACGGGCGACAAGCGAGTCAAGTCGGCCTGGGGTGGTCAGGATGGAGGCATGGCATACCACGTCCACTCCGAGGCCGGGCGGCTGCGCCGTGTCATCCTGCACCGGCCCGATCTCGAGCTCAAAAGGCTCACCCCCAGCAACAAGACCTCGCTGCTCTTCGACGACGTGCTGTGGGTGCGCAGGGCCCGCGCCGAGCACGACGGGTTCGCCGATGTGCTGCGCGACCGGGGCGTCACCGTCCACCTCTTCGGTGACCTGCTGGCCGAGACGCTCGAGGTCCCCGCGGCCAGATCCCTCGTCCTGGACCGGGTCTTCGACGAGAAGGAGTACGGCCCCCTCGCCACCGACCACCTCAGAGCCGCCTTCGAGACGCTGCCCGCCCGCGACCTGGCCGAGGTGCTGGTCGGCGGCATGACCAAGCGCGAGTTCCTGGACGTGCACCCGGAGCCGACCTCCGTGCGCTTCCACGTCATGGAACTGGACGACTTCCTGCTGGGCCCCCTGCCCAACCACCTCTTCACCCGCGACACCTCCGCCTGGATCTACGACGGCGTCTCGATCAACGCCATGCGCTGGCCCGCCCGGCAGCGCGAGACCGTGCACTTCGAGGCGATCTACCGCCACCACCCGCTGTTCCGGGACGAGGACTTCCATGTCTGGTCCGAGGGACAGCCCGACTACCCGTCGACCATCGAGGGCGGTGACGTGCTCGTCATCGGCAACGGCGCCGTGCTCATCGGCATGAGCGAGCGCACCACGCCCCAGGCCGTCGAGATGCTCGCGCACAAGCTGTTCGCGGCCGGTTCCGCCGAGACGATCGTGGCCCTGGACATGCCCAAGCGGCGCGCCTTCATGCACCTCGACACCGTGATGACGATGGTCGACGGCGACACCTTCACCCAGTACGCGGGCCTCGGCATGCTCCGCTCGTACACCATCGAGCCGGGCGTCGGCGAGAAGGAGCTGAAGGTCACCGACCATCCGCCGGAGCACATGCACCGCGCGATCGCCGCCGCGCTCGGCCTGAACGAGATCCGGGTGCTGACCGCCACCCAGGACGTGCACGCGGCCGAGCGCGAGCAGTGGGACGACGGCTGCAACGTCCTGGCCGTCGAGCCGGGCGTCGTGGTCGCCTACGAGCGGAACGCCACCACCAATACCCACCTGCGCAAACAGGGCATCGAAGTGATAGAGATCCCGGGCAGCGAGCTGGGGCGGGGGAGGGGCGGGCCGCGGTGCATGAGCTGCCCCGTGGAACGGGAGGCGGTGTAGCGTCCCCGGGCTCCGGCAGCCCGTCCCGTATATACATGCTGAGCTTCGTATAGTATTCCAGGAGTCTGTGTCCCCGTATCCCTGGAGCGCCCCCATGGCGACAGTCCCGACCGCCCTCGCCGGCCGCCACTTCCTCAAGGAGCTGGACTTCACGCAGGAGGAGTTCCGCGGCCTGGTCGAGCTGGCCGCCGAGCTGAAGGCCGCCAAGAAGGCCGGGACGGAGACGCAGTACCTGCGCGGCCGGAACATCGCCCTGATCTTCGAGAAGACCTCCACTCGCACCCGCTGCGCGTTCGAGGTCGCGGCCGCCGACCAGGGCGCCTCGACGACGTACCTCGACCCCTCCGGCTCGCAGATCGGTCACAAGGAGTCGGTCAAGGACACCGCGCGGGTGCTGGGCCGGATGTACGACGCGATCGAGTACCGGGGCGACAGCCACCGGAAGGTCGAGGAGCTCGCGGCGTTCGCCGGGGTCCCCGTCTACAACGGCCTCACCGACGACTGGCACCCCACCCAGATGCTCGCCGACGTGCTGACCATGACCGAGCACTGCGCCAAGCCGCTGACCGGGACCACCCTCGCCTACCTGGGCGACGCCCGCTTCAACATGGGCAACTCCTACCTGGTCACCGGCGCCCTGCTCGGCATGGACGTGCGGCTCGTCGCCCCGAAGGCCTACTGGCCGGCCGAGGAGGTCGTCGACCGGGCCCGCGCGCTCGCCGAGGACAGCGGCGCCCGCATCACGCTCACCGAGACCCTGGACGAGGGCGTCCGCGGCGCCGACTTCGTCGCCACGGACGTCTGGGTCTCCATGGGCGAGCCGAAGGAGGTCTGGGACGAGCGCATCACCGCCCTCGCCCCGTACGCCGTGACCATGGACGTCCTGCGCGCCACCGGCAACCCGGACGTGAAGTTCCTGCACTGCCTGCCGGCCTTCCACGACCTCGGCACCAAGGTCGGCCGCGAGATCCACGCCTCGCACGGCCTGGAGTACCTGGAGGTCTCCGACGAGGTCTTCGAGTCGGCCCACTCGGTGGTCTTCGACGAGGCGGAGAACCGCATGCACACCATCAAGGCGGTCCTGGTCGCGACGCTCGGATGAAGTAGGCGGGCCTCAGTCCGCGGGGCGCCGCTGAGCCGGTACCACCGGCAGCCTGAACCACACGGCCTTGCCGGAGTCGGTCGGCCGGTGCCCGCAGGAGGAGCTGAGGGTGCGGATCAGCAGCAGACCGCGCCCGTGCTCCTGCCAGGGGTCGGGCGGCCCGCCGGCCGGGCAGGTGAGGTCGCCGGGCGGGGCCGGGTCGGTGTCGTGCACCTCCACCTGGCAGCCCGACGGCATCAGCTCCACGACCAGCTCTATCGGCGTCTCGCCCGAGGTGTGCTCCACGGCGTTCGCCACCAGCTCCGCCGTGAGCAGCTCGGCGGTGTCGCAGTCCGCCCCGTGCTCCAGCTCGGCCAGCGCCGTACGGACCAGGGCGCGGGCCACGGGCACCGCGGCTGCGGTGTGCGGCAGCGCGATGCGCCAGGAGGCGGGGGCTGAGGGGAGTTCGTACAAGGCGGGTCCGTTCATGGAGCAGGACGTCCTGCTTTCAACCGTATGAATGGTACGGCGCCACTCTTCCGAGGCGTCCGAGGGGCACCGTCGGGAGGCGCCTTCGCCCCCTTGCCGACGGCTTACCCAGGTGAACGCGGTGCCGCGCACAGCTGCTCCCGCCGTTACGCCGGTGTGGATGATCTGTGACGGATGTGACCGGCCAGGGTCACGCCGGATCCACACCGGAGTCCTACCCGGACGGCCTATCGCGCACTCATGACGACAGTCACGGATGAGTGATAGCTTCGTGGGGTAGAGCTCAGTGAGGCAGTGCCCGCCCGAGGAGGCCGCCCGTCATGAGTCCCTTCACCGGCTCCGCCGCCCGCACCCCGAGCTGGGAGCATCTGCGCGTCGAGGTCGCCGACGGCGTCGCGACCGTCACCCTGGCCCGCCCGCAGAAGCTCAACGCGCTCACCTTCGGCGCCTACGCCGACCTGCGCGACCTGCTCGCGGAGCTGTCCCGGGAGCGGTCCGTACGGGCCCTGGTGCTGGCCGGCGAGGGCCGCGGCTTCTGCTCCGGCGGCGACGTCGACGAGATCATCGGCGCCACGCTGTCCATGGACACCGCCCAGCTCCTCGACTTCAACCGGATGACCGGCCAGGTCGTCCGCGCGGTCCGCGAGTGCCCGTTCCCGGTGATCGCCTCGCTGCACGGCGTGGCGGCGGGCGCCGGAGCCGTCCTCGCCCTGGCCGCCGACTTCCGCGTCGCCGACCCCACCACCCGGTTCGCCTTCCTCTTCACCCGCGTCGGCCTCTCCGGCGGCGACATGGGTGCGGCCTACCTGCTGCCCCGGGTCGTCGGCCTCGGCCACGCGACGCGCCTGCTGATGCTGGGCGACCCGGTCCGCGCCCGGGAGGCCGAGCGCATCGGCCTGATCAGCGAACTGACGGAGGAGGGCGAGGCCGACGAGACGGCCCGGCAGCTGGCCCGACGCCTGGCAGAGGGCCCGGCCCTCGCGTACGCCCAGACGAAGGCCCTCCTGACGGCGGAGCTGGACATGCCGTTGGCGGCCTCGATCGAACTGGACGCCTCAACGCAGGCCCTCCTCATGACGGGGGAGGACTACGCCGAGTTCCACGCGGCTTTCACGGAAAAGCGCCCCCCGAAATGGAGCGGACGATAGTGGATGTCCCTGAAGGGGCGCGGGGAACTGCGCGACAAGCCACAACGCGCCCGCAGCCGCACAACGACAAGAACCACCCCCTACGCGTCGCAATCATCGGCGGCGGCCCCGGCGGCCTCTACGCCGCCGCCCTCCTCAAGCGCCTTGATCCACGACGCGACATCACCGTCTGGGAACGCAACGCCCCCGACGACACCTTCGGCTTCGGAGTCGTCCTCTCCGACGAAACCCTCGGCGGCATCGAGCACGCCGACCCCAAGGTCTACGAGGCCCTCCAGAGGGACTTCGTCCGCTGGGACGACATCGACATCGTCCACCGCGACACCCGCCACACCTCCGGCGGCCACGGCTTCGCCGCACTCGGCCGCCACCGCCTCCTGGAGATCCTCCACGACCGCTGCCGCGAACTCGGCGTGGACCTCCGCTTCCGCACCGAGGCCCCGAAGGACCTCCCGCGGACCCACGACCTGGTCATCGCCGCGGACGGCGTCCACAGCGCCACCCGCGCGACGTACGCGGACGCGTTCCGCCCCCGCCTGACCACCCACCGCTGCCGCTACATCTGGCTCGCCGCCGGCTTCCCCTTCGACTCCTTCCGCTTCGAGATCGCCGAGACCGAACACGGCGTGATGCAGCTGCACGGCTACCCCTACGCCCCCGACGCGTCGACGGTGATCATCGAGATGCGCGAAGAGGTCTGGCACGCGGCCGGCTTCGACGAGCTCGACGAGGCGGAGTCGGTCGAACGCTGCGCCAAGATCTTCACCGAGGCACTCCAGGGCCGCCCCCTGACGTCGAACAACTCCACCTGGACGACCTTCCGCACGGTCGTCAACGAGCACTGGTCGCACGGCAACGTCGTCCTCCTCGGCGACGCCGCCCACACCGCCCACTTCTCCATCGGCTCCGGCACCAAGCTCGCCGTCGAGGACGCCCTGGCCCTGGCGGCCTGCCTGGAGGAGCGGGACTCCCTGCCTCAGGCCCTGGCCGCGTACGAGGCGGAGCGGCGGCCCGTCGTCGCCTCCACGCAGCGCGCGGCCCGGGCCAGCCTGGAGTGGTTCGAGAACCTCGCCCTCTACCTGGACCAGCCGCCCCGCCAGTTCGCCTTCAACCTGCTCACCCGCAGCCGCCGCGTCACCCACGACAACCTGCGGCTGCGCGACGCCCGCTTCACCGAGACGGTCGAGCGCGAGTTCGGCTGCCCGCCCGGCACCCCGCCGATGTTCACCCCGTTCCGGCTGCGCGGCCTGACCCTGCGCAACCGGGTCGTCGTCTCCCCGATGGACATGTACTCGGCGGTCGACGGCGTCCCCGGCGATTTCCACCTCGTCCATCTGGGCGCCCGGGCGCTGGGCGGGGCCGGGCTCGTGATGACGGAGATGGTGTGCGTCAGCGAGGAGGGCCGGATCACGCCCGGCTGTGCCGGCCTGTGGACCGGCCGGCAGGCCGAGGCGTGGAAGCGGATCACCGACTTCGTGCACGTCCGGGCCCCGGGCACGGCGATCGGCGTGCAGCTCGGCCACAGCGGCCGCAAGGGCTCCACGAAGCTGATGTGGGAGGGCATGGACGAACCGCTTCAGGAGGGCAACTGGCCGCTCGTGGCCGCGTCGGCACTGCCGTACAAGCCGTTCAGCCAGACGCCGCGGGAGCTGTCCCGCGCGCAGCTCACCGACGTGCGCGAGCAGTTCGCGGCCGCCGCCTGCCGCGCCGCCCGGGCCGGCTTCGACCTGCTGGAACTGCACTGCGCCCACGGCTACCTGCTCTCCGGCTTCCTCTCCCCGCTGACCAACCGGCGCACCGACGCCTACGGCGGCACCCTTGAGAAGCGGCTCCGCTTCCCGCTGGAGGTCTTCGACGCCGTACGGAACGTCTGGCCGGGGGAGCGGCCCATGACGGTCCGCATCTCCGCCACCGACTGGGCCGAGGGCGGGACGACCGCCGAGGACGCCGTGGAGATCGCCCGGGCCTTCGCCGCGCACGGCGCCGACGCGATCGACGTCTCGACGGGGCAGGTCGTGGCGGACGAGCGGCCCGAGTACGGACGCTCCTACCAGACGCCGTTCGCGGACCGCGTCCGCCACGCCACCGGCATCCCCGTGATCGCGGTCGGCGCGATCTCCTCCTGGGACGACGTCAACTCCCTGATCCTGGCGGGCCGTACGGACCTGTGCGCCCTGGCCCGCCCGCACCTCTACGACCCGCACTGGACCCTGCACGCGGCGGCCGAACAGGGCTACACCGGCCCGGGCGCGACCTGGCCGGCCCCGTACCGCGCGGGCAGCCGCCGCCCCCGGACGGGCCGCACGGACGCGCCGAAGCCGCGGCTCACTCTGGGGAGCTGAGCAGCCCCACGAACTCGGCCCCCGCCTCCCGCAGCCGCTCGTGCAGCCCCCGGAACACGGCCGACGAGCGGGCCCCCGGCCAGTCCCCGGGGAGCAGCTCGGCGGGCAGGCCGGGGTCGGTGTAGGGGAGGTGACGCCAGGAGTCCAGGGCGAGGAGGTAGTCGCGGTAGGCCTCCTCGGGCGGGGTGTCGTCGCGCTTCTCCCAGTCGCGCAGGACGACTTCGTGACGGTCGAGGAACGCCTCGTGCTCCTTGGCGATCGCGGCCAGGTCCCACCAGCGGGCGACGGCCTCCGCGGTCGGGGCGAAGCCGAGGTGGTCGCCGCGGAAGAAGTCGACGTACGTGTCGAGCCGCAGTCGCTGGAGGGTGTGCCGGGTCTCCTCGTACAGCCGGGCGGGCGCGATCCACACGCCCGGGGCGGCCGTGCCGAAGCCGAGGCCGGCCAGCCGGGAGCGCAGCACGTGCCGCTTCTGCCGCTCCGACTCCGGCACGGAGAACACCGCGAGCACCCAGCCCTCGTCCTCGGGCGGAGCGGTGGCGTAGACGCGCCGGTCGCCGTCGTCGAGCAACTGGCGGGCGTCCGGGGAGAGTTCGTACCCGGCCGCGCCCTGGGCGGTGCGGGCGGGCAGGAGCAGCCCGCGTCTTTTGAGCCGTGACACGGAGGAGCGTACGGACGGGGCGTCCACGCCGACCGCGGCCAGCAGCCGGATCAGTTCGGCGACGGGCACGGGGCCCGGCACGAAGCGACCGTACGCGCCGTAGAGCGTGACGATGAGAGACCGTGGTGCATGCTGGTCGGACACGTTGATCATCTTAGGTCGTGCGGATCAGTTCCGGCCGCCCGCGGTGCGCAGTCGGAACCGCTGGAGCTTACCGGTGGCGGTGCGCGGCAGCGCGTCGAGGAAGACGATCTCGCGCGGGCACTTGTACGGGGCGAGTTCCGTCTTGACGAAGGCGCGCAGCGCGTCGGCGTCCCGTTCGGCGCCCTCCTTCAGGACGGCGAAGGCCACCACCACCTGGCCGCGTGCCTCGTCGGGCCGCCCGACGACCGCCGCCTCCACCACGTCCGGGTGACGCAGCAGCGCGTCCTCGACCTCGGGGCCCGCGATGTTGTACCCGGCCGAGATGATCATGTCGTCGGCGCGGGCGACGTAGCGGAAGTAGCCGTCGGGCTCGCGGACGTAGGTGTCGCCGGTGATGTTCCAGCCGCCGCGCACGTATGCGCGCTGCCGCGGGTCGGCGAGGTAGCGGCAGCCGACCGGTCCCCGCACGGCCAGCAGTCCGGGCTGCCCGTCGGGCACGGGCTCGCCGTCCTCGTCCTGCACGCGCGCGTGCCAGCCCGGTACGGGCACGCCCGTCGTCCCGGGTCTGATCCGGTCGTCCGCGGCCGAGATGAAGATGTGCAGCAGCTCGGTGGCGCCGATGCCGTTGATGACGCGCAGGCCCGTGCGCTCGTGCCAGGCCTGCCAGGTGGCCGCGGGCAGGTTCTCGCCGGCCGAGACGCAGCGCCGCAGGGACGACACGTCGTGTCCGTCGAGGTCGTCGAGCATCGCGCGGTAGGCGGTGGGGGCGGTGAACAGCACGGAGACCCGGTGCCGCGCGATGGCCGGCAGCAGGTGTCGCGGTCCGGCCTGTTCCAGCAGCAGCGCGCTCGCCCCGGCCCGCAGCGGGAAGACCACCAGACCGCCGAGGCCGAAGGTGAAGCCGAGCGGCGGGCTGCCCGTGAAGACGTCGTCGGCGCGCGGCCGCAGGACATGCCGGGAGAAGGTGTCGGCGATGGCGAGGACGTCCCGGTGGAAGTGCATGCAGCCCTTGGGGCGGCCGGTGGTGCCCGAGGTGAAGGCGATCAGGGCCACGTCGTCGGCCGCGGTCGCGACGGCCTCGTACGGGGTGCCGGGCGCGGGGCGGTTGAGGAGGTCGTCCGGCGCGTCACCGCCGTAGGTCGTGATGCGCAGGTCCGGGATCTCGGCCTTGGCCAGGTCGTCGACGGCGCGGATGTCGCACAGCGCGTGCCGCACCCGCGCGATCTCGCACATGGTGCCCAGCTCGTGCGGGCGCTGCTGGGCGAGCACGGTGACCGCGACCGCCCCCGCCTTCAGCACGGCCAGCCAGCAGGCCGCGAGCCAGGGTGTGGTGGGGCCGCGGAGCAGGACCCGGTTGCCGGGGACGACGCCGAGTTCGCCGGTGAGCAGGTGCGCGACGCGGTCCACCCGGGCGCGCAGGTCGCCGTACGTCCATGGCTCGCCGGCGGGGGTGAGGAACGCCGGGCGGTCGTCGGGCGGGCCGCCGAGCAGCTCGGCGGCGCAGTTGAGCTGTTCGGGGTAGCGCAGCTCCGGCAGGTCGAAACGGAGCTCGGGCCATTGGGCCGGGGGTGGCAGATGGTCGCGGGCGAAGGTGTCGACGTGGGCCGTGCCCCGTGGATTCATACGGTTCGCCCCCTTGGCGTGGTGGGCTCGCCCCTGGAGCGTATCGTGTTGGTGACGGCAGTCAACTGTGCGCGATAGCCTCGGAGTGGCCCGGCCGGGGAGCAGGGTGGCGCAGGAGGGACCGGCGATGACCGCATTCTCACTGGAACCGGCACAACTCGCCTGGTGTGCCGAGCTGCGCACGCTGGCCGCGGAGCGGCTCCGCCCGCTGGCCGAGAAAGGGGAGCCCGGGCGGGTGAACCGGGATCTGGTCGCCGAACTCGGCCGACGGGGGCTGCTCGCACGCCTGTTCACCTCGGGCGCGCTCGACCTGTGCCTGATGCGCGAGTCCCTCGCGTACGGCTGCACGGAGGCCGAGACGGCCCTCGCCCTCCAGGGCCTCGGTGCCCACCCGCTCCACGCCCACGGCACGCAGGCCCAGCGCACCCGCTGGCTCCCCCGGGTGACCGAGGGCAGCGCGATCGCGGCCTTCGCGCTGAGCGAGCCGGGGGCGGGATCGGACGCGGCGGCGCTCGGGCTGCGCGCGGAGCGGGAGGGCCCGCCCGGGCCGGCGGCCTCCGGCGGTCCCGCCCGCTGGCGGCTCACCGGATCGAAGTGCTGGATCTCCAACGCCCCGGAGGCCGACTTCTACACCGTCTTCGCGCGGACCACCCCGGGTGCCGGGGCCCGCGGGGTCACCGCGTTCCTCGTGCCCGCCGACCGCCCGGGGCTGACCGGCACCGGTCTCGACATGCTCTCCCCGCACCCCATCGGCGCACTGGACTTCGACGCCGTACCGGTGACGGCCGACGACGTGCTCGGCGAGGTGGACCGCGGTTTCCGGGTCGCCATGGGGACGCTCAACCTCTTCCGGCCCAGCGTCGGCGCCTTCGCGGTCGGGATGGCCCAGGCGGCCCTCGACGCGACCCTCGCCCACACCGCCGGCCGCGACGCCTTCGGCGGCAAGCTGCGAGACCTCCAGGCCGTCTCCCACCAGGTCGCCGAGATGGCCCTGCGCACGGAGGCGGCCCGCCTGATGGTCTACGCGGCGGCCACGGCGTACGACGCGGACGCCCCGGACGTCCCCCGGCGCTCCGCCATGGCGAAACTGCTCGCCACCGAGACCGCCCAGTACGTCGTCGACACCGCCGTCCAACTGCACGGCGCCCGCGCGCTGCAGCGCGGTCATCTGCTCGAACACCTCTACCGCGACGTGCGCGCCCCGCGTATCTACGAGGGTGCCAGCGAGGTCCAGCGCGGCATCATCGCCAAGGAGTTGTACGCCCACCAGGAGGCCCGGTGACCACCGAGCGCGTCAACCCGCCCGACCTGTCCCCGCCGGCGGGCTTCTCCCACGCCGTCGTCGCCTCCGGCTCCCGCGTGGTGTTCCTGGCGGGGCAGACCGCCCTCGACGCCGACGGCAAGGTGGTGGGACGGACCCTGCCCGAGCAGTTCGAGAAGGCCCTCACCAACCTGCTGGCCGCCCTCGCGGCAGCCGGCGGCACCCCGGCCGACCTCGCCCGCGTCACCGTCTACGCCACGGACGTCGAGGCGTACCGGGCGCAGGCGCGCGAACTGGGCCGACTGTGGCGGAGGTTGGCCGGCCGCGACTACCCGGCCATGGCGGTCGTCCAGGTCGTCCGGCTGTGGGACGAGGAGGCACTGGTGGAACTGGACGGGTTCGCGGTGCTGCCCTAGCGCGATTCCCCGGGCGCCGGGCCTGCCGTGTTCGCGGTGAGGAGGTCGGCGACCCGGGCGATCATCTGGCTCTCCTGGCCGTTGCGGGCGGTCGTCGGGTGGTACGCGAGCACGAAGCGCCGCCGCTGGTCACGCGTGGAGAACGCGGCGTTCTTGTAACCGTACGTCTCGCCGGTCTTGCCCCAGAGCGTGACGCCGTTGACCGTGGCCTGCTGCAGGCCGGTGCTGTAGCGGGCGGGGGAGCCGTCCAGCATGCGCACGTCGTCCGGCGGCAGGGTGAACATCAGACGGAGCAGGTCGGGCGGGAGCAACTCGCCGGAGAACAGCGCCGCGAGCATCCGGTCGACCTCGCTCACGGTGGAGATCATGTCGCCCTCGCCGCGGGCGGAGGACTGGTCGTGCACCGTGATGTCCCGCAGGCACCCGTCGGCCATCCGCAGGTAGCCGCGTACGTGCCCACCGTGGATGCGCGGGTCGTCGCCGGGCACATCGGTCCGCGTCAGGCCCAAGGGACGCAGGACGCGGGCCCGGACCGCCTCACCGTACGGACGGCCGGTCACGCTGTCGATGACCAGTGCGGCCAGGACGTAGTTGATGCCGCGGTACTCCTGCCGGGTGCCCGGGGCGAACTTCAGCGGCCCGTGCGTCGCCGTGGCCACCCACTCCCGCGGCGTCCAGTGGTCGAAGCGGTGGCGGAACACCTCCTCCGCGCTCTCCGGCTCCGGGATGCCCACGTGGTCGGGCAGTCCGCTGGTGTGGTTCAGCAGGTGCGCCACGGTGACGGTCGCGAACCGGGCCGGCAGGAGCCCCGGCAGGACGCGCCGCACCTGCGTGTCCAGGCCGACCCGGCCCTCCGCCACCAGCTGCAGCACCACCGTGGCGACGAAGACCTTGGTGATGCTGCCGACCCGGACCTTGTCATGGGATGTCACCGGCCGCCGCGTGCCGAGGTCGGCCACGCCCGAGGTGCCGCGCCAGTGGCCGGCGGCGCCTCCGACGTGCAGTTGGGCCGCGGTCGACGGCGGGCGCTCCAGGTCGTCGATCGCCGCTTGCAGGGCGGCGGGGTTCAACGGCGGCAGTGACGCCGTCGAGGCGGCGGCGCGCGGAGCGGGCGGCAGCGCGATGGAGGCCGCCGCCCCCCACAGGGCGGCGCCCGTGAAAGCCCTGCGGGACAGGGGAGTCGAGGTCATGCCCTCACCCTGCCGACGGGCACCGGCCCGGACATCGGGGTTCACCCCGGACCGATCCCCGACCACCCCCTGACCCGTCCCGCACACCGACGACGAGTTCACCCGACTTCCCAGGGAAGTTGAACGGAGAGCGAACACTGGCGTCACTGTGGTGACGCGCTGTTCGGACAGACATACGGTGACCCCACCATCTGAGCTCTGGGAGTGGCGGGGGACCACCAGTGGAGTGGCTGAGCCTTGAGAACGTCATCGCCATCGGCACGTCCGTCCTCGGTCTCCTCGTGCCCATCGCGATGTTCCTGTACGACCGCAGGGTGCCGCGCCGCAAGCTGATCGGCTACCGCGTACAGATGGACAGCCCCATAGGCGACGGGTCGTCCAATCCCCGCCTCGGCGACTTCGACGTGCCGAACATGGCCGACGCGTCGCTCGTCCTGCTGCGCATCGAGAACGACGGGTCGCAGAGCGTCGCCGACAACGACTACACCTCGTCCGAGGTCCACGGCCTGACCGCCGAGTTCACCGGCCGCACGGTCCAGGCCGTCTCGGTCACCCAGCCCTCCGGCATCGAGCACCTGAACAGCCACTTCACCAACGCCAACGGCTTCGAGCACATCGGCAGCACGGTGACCATCCCGCGCGTCCCCCTCAACCCGGGCGACCACTTCAAGCTGCTGGTGCTGCTCTCCGGTGGTCCGGCCGAAGGCGAGGTCAAGCTGATCGGCGGCCTCCGCGACGGCCGCGTCCACCGCAACAGCGCCCCCACACCGGACGAGAAGCTGCGGACGTTCAGCCTCCCGGCCCGGCTGCTCAGCGGCGCGCTGGCCCTCGCCGTGCTCGCCCTCGCCGGCATCATCGTGCTGCGCGTCGGCAACCCGATCGAGTGCGAGCAGGGCACGTTGACCCTCACCGGATCGACGGCCTTCGAGCCTGTCGCGCGGACGCTCGCCCGGCAGTACGAGAGCAAGTGCCAGGGCGCCGACATCTCCGTCGAGGCGCGGGGCAGCGAGGACGGCGTGGCCGAACTCGCGGAGCTGGGCGAGCGGTCGCCGGACGCCGCCGGGTCCGTGATCGCCTTCTCCGACGGGCCGATGGGCAGGCGCTGGAACCTGACGGGGAAGGAGGTCGCGCTGTCCTTCTTCACCCTCGTCGTCCACAAGGACGTCGACCTCGGCCCGCACGGCCTGTCCCTCCAGGAGGTGCGGGACATCTACGCGGGCCGGTACCAGCGCTGGGGCCAGGTCGTTCCCGGGCAGAAGGAAATCGCCGACCTGCCGATCGTCCTGGTCAGCCGGGGGGACGAGTCCGGGACGCGGCAGATCTTCCAGGACCGGGTGCTCAAGGGGTGGGAGAAGGCGCCGAGCACGTCCCTGGACTGCACACCGCCCGTCCGGGCCGCGGACACCGTCACCCGCTGCGAACTCGGCTCGACCAGGGCCGTGCTGAACAAGGTGGAGGAGCAGCCCGGCGCCATCGGCTACAGCGAGGTCGGCCTCGCCAAGGAGCGGGGCGGCAAGGTGCGCGTGGTCCCCCTGGCCGGGGACTGGCCCGACGAGCGGCAGATCGACCTGGGCGCCGGTCACTACCCGTACAAGGACATCGAGTACGCCTACACCCACGGCCCCGCCCCCGCCGGCTCCCTCGCCGCCGGCTTCCTGGCCTACCTCGACGAGTCCGTCAGCCAGAACGTGATCCGGGGCAAGGGCCACCTGCCGTGCCTGCGGGAGCCGGAGCAGTGCCGCTGGGTTCCCACACCGGCAGAGGGGACGGCAGGGCCCAGGAGGGCGGCTGACTCGCCACCGAAGGGGTGAGGATCACGGGCGGCGGCCCGGAGGGCCGGTACGAGTGGGAACCGCCATTCCACTCCTTCCGGGAGGTTCCCCTCATGCGTGTACGTCCCCTCCTCGGCGCGGCGGCCGGTGCCGCGCTGCTCCTGCTGACCGGCGCCGGTGCGACGCCGGCCGGCGCGTCCGTCCTCGCCCCGTCCGAGTCCGTGACGGTCGACGCGGTGGGCCGGATCGCCGCCGACGGCACCGTCACCCTGTCCGGCACCTACCGCTGCGTCGGCTCCAGCGGCCCCGTCTTCGTCAGCTCCTCCGTGAGCCAGGGCGTCTCCACCACCCGCTACGGCATCGGCGGCACCCGTGCCGTGTGCGACGGCGCGGTGCACCGCTGGGTGAACACGGGCCGTCCCATGCCCGGCGCGCTCACGCCCGGCTCCGCCCACGTCGAGGCCACCCTCATGGAGCTGCGCACCTTCAGCGGCCTGCCGCTGCCCAGCTTCCACGCCACCTCGGGGCAGGAGATCACCCTGGTGCAGAGCTGAGCCAGGGCCGTGAACAGACCGGCGGGCGGCCGGAATCAGGCCGCCCGCCGGTCCCGGCCGGACTCGACGACCTGGGCTTTCCACAGCGCGATGGTGCGCGACCCGCCTCTTTGACTGTTTAATTGCGAGGTCTATGCAACAACCTGACTAGAGCAACAAGGGTGTGAGGTCACATGTCGACCCGTCGGATACGAGGGGCCGCCGCCACGGCGGCGCTGGCCGCGGCGGTCACCGCCTGCTCCGCTCCCGGCAGCGGCGGGTCGGGCGACGCCAAGTCCGCCGCCTCGGTCGTGATCGGGGTGGCCTCCGAGCCCGACACCCTCAGCCCGCTGCTCGGCTACGGCAAGGACGGCAACTCCAAGATCTTCGACGGGCTGCTCGCCCGCGACGCCGACCTGAAGCTGAAGCCGGCGCTGGCGGCCGCGCTGCCCGAGATCACCGACGGCGGCCGCACCTACACCTACACCCTGCGCGACGGCGTCGAGTTCAGCGACGGCGAGCCCCTCACGGCCGACGACGTCGTCTACACGTACCGGACCGCCCTCGACCCCAAGACCAACAACACCTTCAAGAGCGAGCTGGACGCCGTGAAGGAGGTCCGGGCGAGCGGTGCCGGCAAGGTCGTCTTCACCCTCAAGTACCCCTACGCCCCCTTCGCCGCCCGCACGGTCCTGCCCATCGTCCCCGAGCACGTCGCGGGCGAGCAGGACCCCAACACCGGCTCCTTCAACACGAAGCCGGTCGGCACCGGGCCGTACGTCCTCAGCGGCTGGAGCAAGGGTGAGAAGCTCACCTTCAAGGCCAACCCCCGGTACTGGGGCGGCGAGCCGAAGGTGAAGGCCTTCACCATGGCGGTCATCGCCGACGACGACGTCCGCGCGACCCGGCTGCGCTCCGGCGACCTCGACGGCGCGGTCCTGCCGCCCAACCTCGCCGCCACCTTCAAGGGCGACGACGGCAAGCGCACCCACGAGGCCCGCTCCTACGACTTCCGGGCCGTCACCCTCCCCACCGCGCACCAGGTCACCGGCGACCGCGCCATCCGCCGGGCACTGGACGCCGCCGTGGACCGCGAGGCCATGGTCGACAAGATCCTCGACGGCGCGGGCCGCCCGGCCTACGGGCCGCTGCCCGTCGACGACCCGGCCTTCACGAAGGGCATCGAACGCGGCAAGGACCTCGCCAAGGCCGGCAGGATCCTGGACGAGGCCGGCTGGAAGCCCGGCAAGGACGGCATCCGCGCCAAGGACGGACAGCGCGCCTCCTTCGCCCTCCTCTACCCCTCCGGCGACAAGGTCCGCCAGGACCACGCCCTCGCCTACGCCTCCGACGCCAAGAAGGCCGGCATCGAGGTGAAGGTGGAGAGCGCCACCTGGGAGGTCATCGAGCCGCGCATGAAGGACACCGCCGTCCTCGCCGGCTTCGGCAGCACCGGCGACCCCGACTTCGGCCTCTACACCCTGCTGCACTCCTCCCTCGCCGGCGACGGCTTCAACAACATGGCCCGCTACGACAACCCGGCCGTCGACCGCGCCCTCGACGACGGCCGCCGCACCCAGGACCCGGCCGCCCGCAAGGCCGCCTACGACAGGGTGCAGCGCGCCCTGGTGCGGGACCCCGGCTACACCTTCCTCACCCACATCGACCACCTCTACGTGCTGGCCGACCGCTGGGACGGCCTGACCACCCAGCTGGAGCCGCACGAGCACGGCTTCGCCAGCGGCCCCTGGTGGAACATCGAGGACTGGCAGCCGAAGAAGTGACCCGTCCGCCCTGGGGAGCGATGGCCCGGCTGGCGGGGCGGCGGGCCCTGTTCGCCGTCCCCGTCCTGCTCGTCGTCACCTTCGGCGTCTTCGCCATCGCCGCCGCCTCCCCCTTCGACCCCGTCAAGGCCTACGCCGGCACCGCCGCGCTCGGCGCCGACCAGGAGACCCTGGACCGGCTGCGCGGGAACCTCGGCGTGGACCGGCCGTTCGCCGTCCGCTGGTGGGACTGGCTGACCTCCGCGCTCACCGGCGACCTCGGCCACTCCAGCGTCATGCGGCAGCCGGTCGCCCAGGTGATCGGCGAACGGCTCGTGTGGTCCGCGCTGCTCTGCGCGGTCGCCTTCGCCGTCGCCGTGCTGCTGGGCACGCTCCTCGGCGTGCTCGCCGCCCGCCGCCCCGGATCGGCCGTCGACCGGGCCGTCACCTCCCTCGCCTACACCCTGGAGGCCGCCCCGGTCTTCTGGATCGCGCTGCTCGCCGTCTGGCTGTTCGCCCTCCGGTGGGACGTCCTGCCGGCCGGCGGCCTCACCGACACCGGCAGCGAACACGTCACGTTCGGGCAGGTCACGAGCCACCTCGTGCTGCCCGCCGGGGTCCTCGCGGTGTCCCAGCTGCCGTGGTTCACGCTGTACGTGCGCCAGGGCGTGGGCGACGCCCTGGCCGAGGACCCCGTACGCGGGGCCCGGGCGCGCGGCCTGAGCGAACGCACCGTCCTGCTCGGGCACGCCCTGCGCTCCGGACTGCTGCCGGTGCTCACGCTCATCGGCTCCCGCGTGCCCGAACTCATCACCGGGGCGCTGCTGGTGGAGAGCGTCTTCAGCTGGCCGGGCATCGCCGCGGCCACCGTCGAGTCGGCCACCGCCGTCGACTTCCCGCTGCTCGCCGCCCTGACGACGCTGGCCACCGCCGCCGTCCTCGCCGGCAACCTGCTCGCCGACCTGCTCTACGGACTGTTCGACCCGAGGGTGAAGCTCAGTGACATGTGACGCACCGGCGCCCGCCGGCGCCCCGGCCGAGAGCGCGTGGCGGTCGCACGGGCCCCGGCGCCGCTCCACCCGCGCCCTGCGGGTGCGCACCTCCGCCGTACTGGTGGCCGCGACCGTGCTGGCCGTGCTGCTCGTACCGCCGCTCGTCCAGCTCGACCAGCAGGCCGTCGACCTCGCGGCCAAGCTGGAACCGCCCTCCTGGGCGCACCCCTTCGGCACCGACGACGTCGGCCGCGACCTGCTGCTGCGCTGTGTCTACGGACTGCGCGTCTCACTGCTCGTCGGGGTGGCCGCGGCGCTGACGGCGACCGTGGTCGGCACGGCCGTCGGCGCCGCGGCGGGCGCCCTGGGCGGCTGGGCCGACCGGGCGCTGATGCGGGTGGTCGACACGTTCTCGTCCGTGCCGCACCTGCTGCTCGGCATCTTCATCGTCGCGATGTTCCGGCCCGGGGTGTGGCCCGTGGTGATCTCCGTGGCGCTCACCCACTGGCTGTCCACCGCGCGGATCGTCCGCGCCGAGGTGCTGTCGCTGCGGGCGCGGCCCCACGTCGACGCGGCCGTGTCCGGCGGGGCGTCCCGGTGGCGGGTGGCCGTACGGCACCTGCTGCCCGCCGTGCTTCCCCAAGCCGCCCTCGCGGCCGTCCTGATGGTGCCGCACGCCATGTGGCACGAGTCGGCGCTGTCCTTCCTCGGTCTCGGGCTGCCCACGCACACCGCGAGTCTCGGCACCCTGATCCAGAGCGCCCGCGGCTCGCTGCTCGCCGGCCAGTGGTGGCCGACGCTCTTCCCGGGACTGTTCCTCATCGTCCCCACCCTCGCCCTCGCCGGTCTCGCCGGTGCCTGGCGGGAGCGGATCAACCCCCGTCACCGATCGGAGCTGATGCTGTGAGCGCGGGCATGGACCACCTGCCCCCCGTGCTGTCCGTGCGCGGCCTGTCCGTGCGCTTCCTCATGCCCGGCGGGCGGCGCGTCGCAGCCGTGACCGGCGCCCGGTTCGACGTGGCGGCCGGGGAGTGCCTGGCCCTGATCGGGGAGAGCGGCTGCGGCAAGTCCGTGCTGGCCTCCGCCCTGCTGGGGCTGCTCCCCGGCAACGCGCAGACCGCCGGCTCGGCCCTGCTCGGCGACCTGGACCTGCTCGCCGCCGACGAGCGGACCCTGGCCCGCACCGTGCGGGGCCGGCTCGTCGGACTCGTGCCGCAGAGCCCGGCCGCCCACCTCACGCCCGTGCGCACCGTCCGCTCCCAACTGGAGGAGACCGTCGCCGCACTGACGACCACCCGGTCACGCGCCGCCCTGCGCGCCGCTGCCGAGGCGGCCGCCGCACGGGCCGCGTTCCCCGCGGACCACCTCGACCGCCATCCCCACGAGCTGTCCGGGGGCCTCGCCCAGCGCGCCGCCACCGCCCTCGCCCTGGTCGGCGACGCGCCCCTGCTGCTCGCCGACGAGCCGACCACCGGACTCGACCGCGACCTGGTGGACCGTACGGTCGACGAACTCCGGCGGCACGTCGACGAACCGGGCACGGCGCACCCCGGCGGGCGGGCCCTGCTGATGATCACCCACGACCTGGCCGCCGCCGAGCGCATCGCCGACCGGGTCGCGGTGATGTACGCGGGCCGGATCGTCGAACTCGCCGACGCCGCCGCCTTCTTCGGCGAGCCCGGCCCCCGCCACCCCTACAGCCGCGGCCTGCTCCAGGCCCTCCCCGGCCGCGCCTTCACCCCCATCCCCGGCATGCCGCCCGAACTCGGCGACCTCCCCGACGGCTGCGCCTTCGCCGCACGCTGCGACCGGGTCACCGACGCCTGCGCCACCCAGCCGCCGCCCGGCACGGTCGCCTGCCACCACCCGCACGTGCCGGAGGACGTCCGTGCTTGAACTGCGCTCCATCACCGCCGGATACACCAAAGACGCCCCGGTCGTCCGGGGCGTCTCCCTGACCGTGGCAGCGGGCGAGTCCGTCGGCCTGCTCGGTCCGAGCGGCTGCGGCAAGTCCACCCTGGCCCGTGTCGCCGCGCTGCTGCACCGGCCCGACTCCGGCACCCTGCTCCTCGACGGCGAACCCGTACGGCACTGGCGCCACCGCGCCCCGCGCGACCTGCGCACCGCCTTCGGGGTCGTCTTCCAGCAGGCCAGGCTCTCGGCGGACCCCCGGCTGCCGCTCGGCGACCTGATCGCCGAGCCCTTGCGCGCCACCGGCCGCGGCAAGGACGTCCCGGACCGCGTCGCGGAGTTGGCCCCCGCCGTCGGCCTCACCCCGGACCTGCTGACCAGGCGGCCGCACGAGGTCAGCGACGGCCAGCTGCAACGCGCCTGCCTGGCCCGCGCCCTGGTGCTGCGCCCCCGCCTGCTGGTGTGCGACGAGATGACCGCCATGCTCGACGCCTCGACGGCCGCGGCTCTGGTGGCGGCCGTCGAGGACTACCGTGCCGCGACCGGCGCCGCCCTGCTGGCCGTCGGCCACGACCGCACGCTGCTCCGGCGCTGGTGCGAGCGCGTGGTCCACTGGGACGACCTGGCCTGAGACGGGCTACTCCTGGGCGTGCCGGATGGCGTCCAGCACGATGTGCGCCACGTGGTCGTCGGTGAGGGTGTACCGCGTCTCGCGGGCCTGACGCCGCGCGGTGACGATCCGGGAGGTGCGCAGCACCCTCAGGTGCTGGGAGACGAGGGGCTGGCTCACGCCCAGGGCCGTCACCAGTTCATGGACGTACTTTCCCCCGGCGGACAACTCGCGGACGATGCCCAGCCGTACGGGCGAGGCCAGGGCACGCAGCAGCTCACTGGCCGCCTGCAGCGTCCGGTCCGGGTCGTCCGTCGGGGGAGAGGGCGTCGTTGTCATATGCACACATTAGCATATGACAACGATTTCCAAATCGGTTCGCCGTGGTGCGGCGAACCCGTCAGTGGTCGTCCCAGTGTCCCTCGTGGGCGGCGTGGCGGTGGCCGTCGTGGACGTAGTCCGTGTGGTCGCCGTGCCGCACGGCCAGGTGGCCGCAGTCGTCGCCGTGCTGGTGGTCGTGGTTCTGGTGCACCGTGTGGCCGCCGTTCGCGCACTCGTCGACGTGGTCCTCGTGCATGCGGTGGAGGTGGCCGTCGTGGGCGTAGTCGGTGTGGTCGCCGTGGGTGAACGCGACGTGGCCGCAGTCGTCGCCGTGGGCGTGCGCGTGGTCCTGGTGGGTGAGGTGCTCGGCGGTGGTCATGGGGGCTCCTTGCGTGTGCTCGTGACGTCCCGCGGCCCTTCGGCCGGGGAGTGCATGGCGACATTAACATATAGCGATTCCTGCATGTATTGTCCGGGGGTCCGTGCTGCCCCGCCATCCGGCCGGGGCGCACGGGTGAACGCCGCGCTAGCGGACCGCCACGACGACGCAGCTGTCGCCGTACTGCCACACCGGGCCCGCCGTGCGGAAGCCCGCCTGCCGGAGCAGGTCCAGGTGGGCGGGGAGGGGGAGTTCGGCGGGGCTGCCGGTGTCGGGGGAGGCCTCGCGGTCACGGCGCTCGGCGAGGAGGTCGGCCAGTTCCGGGTCGTCGGCGACGGCGGCCCACCAGGACCCCCAGTCCTCGTGCGCGAACGCCCGCTGCCTGGCGGCCCGGCACTGCCCGACGTGGGCGGCGATCGCGGCCGGGCCCGTCTCGTCCTGCGGGAGATGATCGCCGTTGACGAGGACGCCGCCGGGCCGCAGCAGCGCGGCGAGCTGCCGGTAGGTGCGCGACAGGGTGTCGCGGTCGAGGTAGTGCAGGGCCGTCGTGGAGACGGCCGCGTCCAGCGGCCGGTCCAGGCCCAGTGTCCCGGTCCAGCCCGGTGCGCCGATCTCCGTGTCGACGTAACGGGCCGCGTCCGGGTGGTGGGTCCGGCCCAGCTCCAGCAGGAGGGGATCCCGGTCCACGGCCACGATCTCCGCCTCCGGCAGCCGCCGGACCAGCCGGGCCGCGAGCGAGCCGGGCCCGCAGCCCAGATCGACGACGAGCGGCCGGGCCGTACGCCCCGCCGTGACGTGTTCGACGACATCGGCGATCACCGTGAACCGCTCCTCGCGGTCGACGGCGTACCGCTGCTGCTGGAGCTCCCAGCGCTCCACCCATCGCTCCGCCGTCGCCAGACTCAGCCCCATCCGGTCGCGCCACCTCGCCGTCTCGCACCTGAACCCTTGCCGGTCCGAGCCTACAGGTGGAAACGGTTCTCATTACGCCTAGTGGGGGGAGTCACCCGAGTGACGCGAGAACGGACAGCAGCCGGTCGATCTCCTCAACGGTGTTGTACACGTGCAGACTCACCCGCACCGAACCGGTCTTCTCGCCCGCGTCGCCCTGGCAGTGGTGGTCGGAGCGGACCATGAAACCGTGGCTGAACAGGATGAAGCCCAGATCGCCCGAGTCGATGGCGCGGTGCCGCAGCGTCACGATGCCCTGGCGCCGCTGCACGGTCGAGTCGGCGGCCAGGCTGAGCGGGCAGCCGAGGACCTCGTAGGCGTCCAGCCGGCGCAGTCCGTCGGTGAGCCGCGAGGCGAGGGCGACCGTCCAGCGCTCGATGCGCTCGACCCCCGCGGCGTCCAGCCAGTCCAGGGCCGCCTCCAGGGAGGCGATGCCCACGGTGTTCGGGGTGCCGCTCCACCCGCCGGGCACGAACGCGGGACCCCGCTCCTGCCGGGCCCACACCGCCCCGGACCCCGGCAGGGCCAGCGCCTTGTGCCCGGAGAAGACCACGAAGTCGACGTCCGACTCGGCCACGGACACCGGCAGATGACCGACGCTCTGGGCCGCGTCCAGACAGATCACCGCGTCCGGGCCCACGGCTCGGCGGATCCGCCCCACGTTCATGTCGCCGCCGTAGACGTGGTGCACATGGGTGGTGGCGACGAACCGCGTGCGCGGCCCGGCCCGTTCGGCCAGCGCCCGGTGGTCGTAGTCCCCGGAACCGCTCTGGTACGGCATCGGCACGACCCGCACGTGCACGCCCTGCCGGGCCAGCAGCTGCTGCGCCTCCAGCCAGGGTGTGATGTTGGCCTGGTGGTCGGCGTCCGGCACGACGATCTCGTCGCCGTCCCGCAGGAAGTCCGGCAGCCAGTCGCGGGCGATCGTGCGCAGCCCCTCGGTGGTGCCGCTGGTGAAGTGCACGGCGGAGCGGTCCGGTGCGGTGTCCCCGAGGAACCGCGCGACGCGCTCCCGGGTCCGCTCCACCAGCTCCGTGGTCCGGTTGGCCCAGGTGTAGGTGCCGCGCGAGGCGTTGGCGTTGGACGTCGTGAGGTACGCCTGCACGGCGTCCAGGACGGCCTGCGGCTTCTGTGCCGTGGCCGCGCTGTCCAGGTAGGCCAGCTCGGGATGCCCGGTGACGATGGGGAACTGGGCGCGCAGCTCCCGCTGCCACGGGTACAGGTCGTCGACGGTGTCGGGTGCGGCGGTCATGGCGGTCAGTCCCGCACCAGGGGCGCGCCCGCGTCCCGCCAGGCGATGATGCCGCCGGCGAGGCTGCGCACGTCCGGGTGGCCCATCCGCGTGAGCAGCGCGGCGTACCGGGCGGACTGCTCGCCCACCGGGCACGCCAGCAGCACCGGCCGGCTCCGGCTGAACGGCACGCCGCCCTGGAGGAGTTCGGCGAACAGCTCGTCGACGATGTTGACCGACCCGTCGATGTGCAGCGCCGCGTACGCGTACGGGCTGCGCAGGTCGACCACGAGCGGCTGCTCGGTGTCGATCCATCGCCGGGCCTCGGCCACCGTGACCGACGGGGCCCGGCCTATCTCCGCCTCGGAGAGGTCGGCCGGCGAGTTCTTCCGGGGCGGCCGGCCCAGCAGGTCGGGCCGCCGCTGCCGGACGTAGCTCAGATAGCTCTCGACGCGGTCGCAGACGATGAACACCGCCGTCCGCCGCTCGGTCAACTCCTCGTCCAGCGGCCGCAGATGACGGACGGCCCCGAAGTAGGCGGCCCCTCCGGTGGGTCCGCCGAGGATGCCGCAGCGGCGGTTCAGGGTCAGCATGCCCTCGATCGCCTCGTCGGCACCGACCGATTCCATCGTGTCGTACGTCCCCGGGTCGAACAGGCCGACCTCCTGCACCTCGTCGATGGTCCGGATCCCGGGGATGAAGTCGGACTTGGCCGCGACCAGCCCGACCACCCGTACCGAGGGGTCCTCCTCCCGCAGCGCGCGGGCCACGCCCGTGGAGGAGCCGGCCGTGCCCACGCACGCCACGAACCAGTCCGGGACCCGGCCGTCCAGGTCCTTGACGATCTCCGGGCCGGTGCCGGTGAGATGGGCCTCGGTGTTGCGCGGGTTGAAGTACTGGTCGGTGTGCAGATAGGCGCTGCCGGAGGCGGACAGCGTCCGGTGGAAGAGGGTCAGCGGGTCGTCCGTCGCGGTCGGGTCCAGGCACTCGCTCTGGCCCGGGAGCTCCTCGATCTCCGCGCCGAGCAGCAGCAGGAGGTCCTTGATCTCCGGGACCCGCATCCGGTTGGTGACGCTCTTGAAGCCCAGGCCGTGCATGCCCGCGACGACGGCCAGGGCCTTCGCGGTGTTGCCGCTGGACAACTCCACCACCTGGCTGCCCCGTTCGACCGCCTCGGCCAGCAGGGGACGGGCCATGTTCCACGCGGCGCGGTCCTTGACCGAGCCGAAGGGGTTGAGCATTTCGAGCTTGGCGTACAGATCGATGTTGCGCAGGCCGTGCACCGCTGGGTCTATCCGCACCAGAGGGGTGTTGCCTATCGCCTCGGTGATGCTGTCGTACCTCACTGGGCTCCCCTCGAGGGCGTGATCGGCCAGAACTGGTCGTCCAGGCACCAGCGCCACTCCTCGCCGTCCTGCCAGGCGGCGACCTTGCGGGCGGCCGGCTGGTGCTGGGCGCGGGTGGCGTGGAAGTCCATGGCGTAGCCGGCGGTGTTGGCGAAGGCCAGCAGGTCGCCGGGGGCCGGGCGGCGCGGCAGGAACACCGTGCGCCGCGTGATCAGGTCGGTCTCCAGGCACAGGCCGCCGAAGAGGTGGACGGCGACGGGGCCCTCGCCGGACCCGGCTCCCCCGGCGGGGACGACGACCGGGTCCACCAGCACGCCGTGGTCCTCCAGGGCGATGTCGTCCGCCTTCGCCGCCAGCCGGACGAGCAGTTCCTCACCGGGCCCCTGGGTGCGGACCTCCAGCACCTTCGCCAGCGTCAGCCCGCACTGGTCCAGCAGGGCCCGCCCCGGCTCGGTGTACAGGTCGTACAGGTGCTCCAGCAGCAGCGCGGCCAGCGGACGGCCGCCCAGCGAGGGGGCGGGCTGGGCCAGCAGTTCGTCCAGGTAGGCGGCGCCCGCGACGGACCGGTGGGCGGGGTAGAGGCCCAGGCTGCCGCGCAGGGTGCCGGACTCGTTGCGCAGCCCGTAGCCGTGGCCGCCCCAGGTCAGCGGCGGGCGCCGGCCGAGCACGGCGGCGGTGAGCCCGCTCGTGTACGCCTCCCACTGCTCCCGCTCGGCCAGGTAGCTGACGCCGAACCCGCCGCCCACGTCCACCGCCCGGGGCCGCAGACCCCGGCTCCGGCACGCCTCCAGAGCCGCCAGGCACCCTTCGAGGGCGGTCGCCTTCTCCGCGACGCTCGTCGTGTCCAGGTGGAAGGCCGCCCCGACCGGCTCGACCACGTCGCCGTGCCGCTCGACCGCCTCCAGCAGCCCGTCCAACTCCCGTACGGGCGTGCCGAACCGGCTGCGCCGGCTCAGCACCTTCACCCCCGACGTCTCGAACCCCGACAGCCGCAGCAGCACCCGCACCGGAGCGAGCGCGTGCTTGCGCACGAGCGCGGCGAGCTGGTCCAGCTCGCCGACGGAGTCCACGCCGACCGTGACGCCCGTACGGGCCGCGAGCCACAGGAACTCGGGGTTCTTCGGCCCCGTGGCCATGATCCGGTCGGCGGTGAGACCGGCCCCCAGCGCGTGCTGCAACTCGCCCAGCGACGCGACGTCCACGCCCGCGTCCGTGGCGGCGAGCCGGCGCAGCAGCGCGCTGGACCGGTTGGCCTTGTGGGCGTAGAAGACCTGCCCCGGCAGATGGTGCGCGCGGTACACGGACCGGAACCGCTCCAGGTTCTCGGCGAGTTGGTCCGGCACCACGACGTGCAGGGGTGAGCCGAGCGCGTCGGTGAGCGAGTGCAGCGTGCCGTGCGCCGCCACGAGCGACCTCAGCCGTGGCTCCAGCCGCGGTTCGAGGTACAAGGGCCGGTCGTCCATGCGCGCTCCTTCCCCTGTGCCCGACGTGTCCGCCGCCCATCCGGGCACGTCGGACACTCCCCGCGTTTCGCCGTATGACCCATATCCATTCTTCGGTCGCTTTACGCCCTGTAAGGCCCAGGCCTGCCCTCGCGCGGGTGTGAAGCGGATCACGGGCCGGACCCGCGGCGCGCGCCGGGCGCGAGACGGCGGCATCCGTCGACGGGGACAACCCCGGCAACTCCGCGGTGTTTAGCCGGTTGTGACGCCCTCTCGACCGAGGGAGCACGCGCTCCGCGTCGGGACCGGTCCCGGCGGGGCCTTCCTAGCATGGCGGCCCGCGCCGCGGCAGGGCGCGGCCGGCCGCGCTGGACGGCGTCGCCGCGGGCGGTCCGACCAGTGGGGGAGGTGCGTGCAAACGTGCTCGACGGCACCCGGGACTCGGCGACGGGCGTGGGCGGCGCCCTGCTCCGGCAGGGGCAGCGGGTCAACTCGGCCCTCGTCGTGGACCGTCGGCTGGGCGAGGGCGCCTTCGCCGAGGTGTACCGGGTACGGCACCACATCCTCGGCTGGCAGGCGCTGAAGCTGTTCAAGCACGTGGCCTCGCTGGAGGCGACGTCCCGCATGCTCGACGAGGCGCGGATCCTGTCCACCCTGGGACACCCCAACATCATCCGGGTCTTCGACGCCGGCACCGTGCAGACCTCCGAGGGCGTGCGCGGCTACATCACCATGGAGTACGTGGCGGGCGGCAGCCTGGAGCGGCTGATGGACTCCCACGCGGGCGTGGTGCCCGTCGGCGAGGTGACCGCCGTGCTCCGGCAGGCCGCCGAGGGACTCGCCGTCGCCCATGAACGCCCGCACCCGATCGTCCACCGCGACCTGTCCCTCGCCAACGTGCTCGTCGGCTACGACGAGACCGGACTGCGCGTGAAGGTGAGCGACTTCGGCCTCGCCAAGGAGACCGACCCCGGCACCATGGCGGCCAGCGCCCAGGGCACGGTCGCCTACATGCCGCCCGAGGTGCTGCGCCGCGGCAAGGGCTACGGCTGCCCCGGGGACGTCTGGGCCCTCGGCACCATCGTCTACTTCCTGCTCACCGGGCACTTCCCGTACGACGGCGGCGACCCGGTGCAGTCCTTCTCCCTGGAGCGGTTCACCCGGCCGCTCCAGCCGCCCCGCGCCTTCAACGACGACGTGGGACCCGAACTCGACCGGCTGGTCACCGACATGCTGCGGATCGACCCGGCCGAGCGGCCCGCCACGGCCCGTGCGGTCGCCGACCGTGCCACCGGCCTGCAACCGTCGCCCGGCCCCGGCCCGGCGGACACGTCCGAACCGGCCGGATCCGCCGACGCGCTGGTGCGGGAGGCCACCGAGCTGTCCCGGGTGCCCGGGAAGCTCGGCGAGGCCGCCGACCTGCTGGAGGAGACCATCAGCCGCCATCCGCGGCTGCGGGAGAGGCATCTGACACGGCTCACGACGTGGCGCCGGGGGGTGATCATGTGACCACGCCGGTGCGGGACTTCGACCGCTTCGAGGAACTGGCGGGCACACAGCTGTACCGCAGGAACGTCTTCGCCGTCACCGGCCTGCCCACCCGGGCGAGCGGCCCGGCCGTGCGGCGGCAGCGGCAGAAACTGGAGGCGCGGCTGGCCGTCGAGGACCGCTGGCCCGGAGCCCGGGACGTGGCCCCGGCCGGCGGCTACGGCAAGGACGAGGTGCGCGCCGCCTTCGAGGGCCTCCAGGACCCGCGCCGGCGCATGGTCGACGAGGTGCTGTGGCTGTGGGGTGCCCCGGACTCCGGCTGCGGCTGCGACCCCCATCTGCACGAACTGCACGACGCCGCCGTGCTGTTGCACGCCCGGGCGCTGCGGGCGGAGACCGGGGACCTGGAACTGCCCGTCGACCAGCGGGCCTCCCTGTGGGAGAACGCGGCGTCCGCCTGGGGCCACCTGCTGGCGGAGGGAGCGCTCCGGCAGCACGTGCGGCACCGCATCCGGACGCTCGGCGACCCCCGGCTCGACGAGGACGCCGCCACCGGCCTCCTGGCCGGACTCCCGAAGCTGCTCGCGTCCCCCTTCCCGCAGCTCTTCACCGACCCGGCCACCGCGGCCCGGCTGGCACCGGTCTGCTCGGCCTGGACCGGATTCCCGCCCTTCGAGGGACTGTTCTCCGAGCTGTTCGAACAGGCGGTCCAGGACGCCTACGAGAAGATCCACGCCGACCTGCTGACCGCCGAGCGGGAACGCGAGGCCGCCCACTACCGCGAGGCGTTCCTGCTCCTGCGCGACCGGGTCGTCCCCGGCTTCGAGGACCTGGCCCCGCTCCGGCCCTTCGTCTCCGACTGGCGGTACGACGAGATCGCCCACGTCGTCGCCGTCGGGCTGAACAACCTCGCGGTGGAGCTCCTCGGCGTCTCCGTGTACCGCCCGCCGAGCGCCTCCCGGCGCGAGGAGATGGTCTGGCTCGCCGAGAAGGCCTACGAGATCGGCCCGGACCGCGACTCCGAGGGACTGAAGGAGAACTGGGAGACGATCTACGACCACGTCACGGGCACCGGCAGGCACCCCGCCCGGGCCAGGAAGCGGTTCCCCTGGTTCGGATTCCTCCTGGTGCTCGCCTTCATCGGAGGCTCGCTCTCCGCCCTGATCGAGAACTACGGCTTCCTTCCCGTGCTCTTCGTCTCGGTCGCCGTCCTCGCCGTCGTCGGCTACATCGTGCGGTTCCTGGCGTGGCTGGCGAGCGGCGTACGCAACGGACGGAGAAGACCATGAGCCTCCACTCCCGCCGGGGACACCGGACCGGCCGGATGCGCGCCGCGCTCGGCCAGTTGCGGCACCCGCCCGAGTTCCGCGTCCCGCCGCCGTTCCTGGACACCGGCCAGGCCGACCGGGTCACGGCCGTCCTCCACGACGTCCGGACCGCCACGGCCGAGGAGCCCGGCCAGGACCGTGCGCCAGGGGCCGACGCCGGCACGCTGCTCGCCGCCGCCACCGGCCTCTGGCGCGCCCAGCGCAAGCTCGACAGGCGCGGCGGCGACCTGTCGGCCGCCGACCTGAGGCAGATACGCCGCTACCTCCAGGCCGCCCGGCAGGCCCTCGCCGACGTCGGCCTGGAGATCCAGGAGCACGACGGGGAGCCCTTCGACCCGGGCCAGTCCCTCGAAGTCCTCGCCTTCCAGGACGAACCGGGCCTGACCCGCGAGGTGGTGCTGGAGACCCTCCGGCCCAGCGTCTACCACCGCGGCGAGCGGATCCAGATGGGGCAGGTCGTCGTCGGCCGGCCCGCACCCGGCACCTGAACGACCAAGGAGACGACCCCAATGCGCGAGACCATCGACTTCGGCATCGACCTCGGCACCACCAACAGCGCCATCGCCGTGGCGGACGACGACGGCGTGCGCGTCATCAAGAACAACGACGGCTGGGACTACACCCCGTCCGCCGTGTGGATGCCCAAGCCGGACGTGATCCACGTGGGCCGCCGCGCCCGCGAGCGCACCGACACCCAGCCCGACGACGCCCACGCCGAGTTCAAGCTGGAGATGGGCATGGCGGGCTCCCTGCGGCGCTTCGCCCGCGCCGGGACGGCCCTCACCCCCGAGCAGCTCTCCGCCGAGGTCCTCAAGTCCCTGCGCCAGGACGCCGCCCACGACACCGGCGGCCCGCCGGAGGCGGCGGTGATCACCGTGCCCGCCTCCTTCGCGCTGCACCAGAACAGCGCCACCTCCGCCGCCGCGGCCCTCGCCGGACTCGGCGAGCACTGCCCGCTGGTCCAGGAACCGACCGCGGCGGCCTTCGCGTACGGCGTGCAGGACGCCTCCGAGTCCACCCACTGGATGGTGTTCGACCTGGGCGGCGGCACCTTCGACGCGGCCGTGATGAGCAAGCGCGACGGCGAGCTGCAACTGCTCCAGCACGCCGGCGACCCGCACCTGGGCGGCAAGCTCATCGACTGGGCGATCGTCGAGGAACTCCTCGCCCCCGCCGTCCGGCACGACCTCCGGCTGCCCGACTTCGCCCGGCGCAACCACCGGTGGCGGGCCAACTTCGCCAAGCTCAAACTGGCCGCCGAGGACGCCAAGATCGAGCTGTCCCGGCGCGGCTCCCACGACATCGTCCTCGACCTCGCCGACGGCGACGGCGGTACGGCGCCCTTCGAGTACACCCTCACCCGGGGCGCCCTCGACGACCTCGCGCAGCCCTTCTACGCCCGCGCGATCAAGCTGTGCCGGGACGCGCTCACCGACAGCTCCCTGCGGCCCGACCACATCGACCGGCTGCTGCTCGTCGGCGGCGCGACCCTCGCCCCGGGGCTGCGCGAGCTGCTGGCCGACCCCGTCGAGGGCCTGGGCATCCAGCTCGACCACACCCAGGACCCCACCACCGTGGTCGCGCGCGGCGCGGCCGTCTTCGCCCGCACGGTCCGCACGCCGAGCAGGCCCCGCACGGCGGCACCGGGCGAGTTCACCGTGGAACTCCACTACGAACCCCAGTCGCTGGAGACCACCGGCATCCCCGTCTCGGGCCGGGTCACCGGCGGCACCGCCGTCCCCGACTGGACCCGCTACACCGTCACCCTGACCAACCCCGAAGGCCGCCCGCCCTTCCGCGGACCGCGCACCACCCTCACCCCCGACGGCGCCTTCTACACCGAGGTGACCATCGACTCCGGCACCCGGTCCCACTTCATCGTGGAACTCTCCGACCACTCCGGCACCCGGCAGACGCTCGCCCCGGACACCCTGTCGATCAGCCACGCCCAGGTCCTGCCCGGCGACGCCGTGCTCACCAGCACCCTCGGCATCGGCAAGGCCGACGGCTCCTTCGCGCCGATGCTGCGCAAGGGCACCGCCCTGCCGATCTCGATCACCAGGACCTTCGAGACGTCCATCCCGCTGCGCCGCTCCCAGCCCGACGCCGTCATCCGCATCCCGCTGCTGGAGGGCGAACGGCGCCGCGCCGACCGCAACACCCGGGTCGGCCTGCTGGAGATCCGGCCCCGGGACGTCCGCTTCGACCTGCCGGCGCAGACGCCCGTCGAGGTGACCTTCGAGATCAACGCCACCAACCGGGAAGTCACCGTCACCGCCGACATCCCCGTCGCCGACGCGCAGTTCGAGGCGACCATCGACCGCTCCCAGCTGGTGGCACCCACGCACGACGAACTCGCCGACCGGCTGCACGACCTGGAGCAGCGCGCGCACGCGCTGCGCGAACGGGCGGAGGACGTCCACTCCGAGCAGGCCCTGTCCCGGCTCGACGAACTGTCCGACCAGAAGGCGCTCACCCACCTGCGCAAGGAGGTCGACGCGGCGGCCGTCGACACGGGCGCGGCCGGCACCAGCGACCGGCGCATCCGCGACCTTCAGGCCCAGCTCGACGACGTCGAGGAGGCCATCGACATCCCCGGCCTCCAGCACGAGCTGTGGGACCTCCTCAACAACTGCGAGGACCTCATCGAGCAGGTCGGCGGAGGCCCGGCCGAGCGCCGCGAACTGGAGAGCCTGCGCACCCGCGCGACCAGCGCGGGGGAGGACGGCAGCCCGGCCGGTCTGCGCCGCCTCGCCGACCGGGTGCGCGACTTCCAGGTCGACCTGCTCCGCCGCAGCGACCAGTGGGACTTCCTCGTCTTCCACTCCCTGGCCGAGCTGCGCGACGAGATGACCTCCCGCGCCCAGGCGGACGCCGCCATCGCCGACGGCCGCCGGGCCGTCGCCGCGGGCGACCGCACGGCCCTGTCCGCCGTCAACCAGCGCCTGCGCCGCCTGCTCCCGCCGGGGGTCTCCGAGGAGCGGCGGATCGGCGGAGTGCAGGAGAGCCGGTGAGAGGCCCCGGCCGGAGGGGAGGCGACATGCGCGTGACGGACAGGGACGCACGGGCCGGCGGCACGCCGCCGCACGACGCGCCGGGTGCGGAGGGGCCGGGCGCGGAGGGGGAGGGTGCCGAAGGGCCGCCGTCCCGTGCATCACGCGGCGCGCCCGGCCCGGGCTCCGCCCGGCCCCTGGACGAACTCGACGCTCTCCTGCTCGTGTCGCGGGGACGGGAGCGCGCGCGGTCCGGCGATCCGGGCGGGGCCCTGGAGCTGCTGCGGGACCACGAGAACCTCGGCGGGCACCCGGACGTGCTCGACCTGCGGGCCCGCCTGCACGCCCAGCGCGGGGAGACGGCCGAGGCGGCCGAGTGCTGGCGGCGGGTCCTGGCCCTGCGGCCCGAGGACCCGGAGGCCGGGGCCGGGCTCGCCCGGCTGGGCCGCACGGGCCCGGCGGCGGCGCTCGGCCGCCACCGCACCCGCACGGCCCTGGCCGCGCTGTGCGTGGTGACCACCGCCGTCATCGGCGTGGCCACGACCCTGGACGGACCCCGGCCCGCCAGGACGGACACCGACCGCGCGGCCGGCCGGGAAACCCCCGGCACGAGCGCCACCCCGGCCCCCGGGCGGCACCAGGACCCGGCACAGGCCCGGCGCTCCACCGCACTCGCCACGCTCGCCCGTGACCTGCGCGCCCCGGGCCTGCGCGTCACCACCCGTGCGGACTCCGTCGAAGTCGCCTTCACCGAAGGGCTGTTCTCCGAGGGCACGCGGCTGACCCCGGCCGGAGCGCAGCGGCTGGCCGTGCTCGGGGAACGGCTGACCGGGCGGCACGCGGCCATCACGGTGCACGGGCACGCGGCCGTCGTCCCCGGCGCCCCCCGCAGCGGCGGCTCCGTCGTCGCGCTGTGGCGGGCCCTCGTCGCCGCCCGCGAGCTGAGCGCCGCCGCAGGCGAGCCCCTCACGGCGTTCACCACCGACAGCGCCGACCAGCGCGACGCCCCCTACCCGGACGACCCCGCCCGCAACCGCACGGTCACGGTGGTGCTGACCCCGCGTTAGACGGGACGGGACCACGACCGCGTACGGGCGCGCGGCGCGTCACCGCTCAGGGCTACGGCTGTCCCGCGGGTGCCTCGTCCATCAGGTTCAGGTCCGGCGGCACCAGCGTCGTCGACTCCACCAGCCCCTTGAGGAGGTTGTGCAGCAGGCGGTTGTCGGAGGGCCGCCGCTCCTCGGACGGGTCGTGGAGCAGCGGGTACCGGAAGCCGGTGCCGTGCAGGCGCTTGCGGACCGCCTCGATGCGGTGCTCGATCCTGCGGTCCGTCCAGTTGCCGTCCGGGCGCAGATGGACGAGCTGCCGGGCGGCCATGGAGTACGTCAGGGGCCGCGGGTCCTCCTCGTACAGCAGGTACCGCTGGCCGAGGACGACCAGCAGCAGCCGTTCGTCGTCGTCGAGTGCCCAGGTCTCCGGGCGCAGGGTCTCGGCCCGGCGGCGCGAGACCGGCCCCTGGTCGTCGTGGTCGGCCACGTACAGCTCGATCAGGTGCTCGCGGTAGCCGGAGCCCCTTACGAACAGCGGCGTGTAGCCGGTGGTGAGGGGGATCGGCTCGGTGCTGGTGTGCATCATCCGGCCGCGCGGCAGCCGCACCAGCTGCCGCCCGGTGTTGCGCAGCCACCACTGGCCCTGACGGTACGTCAGCTCCCCGTGCCGGCGGCTCACCCGCAGATCGTCCACGCCGACCTCCAGGTCGACCTCCGGCCGCTCGCCCCGGCCGAAGCGGACGGTCAGTCCCGTGCGGGGCGGGGCGCACAGGTCGGCGGTGACCGTGCGGGCGTGCAGGGTCCCGGGCGTGGTGGGCGCGACACCGCGCGCGAGGCTGGCGGAGAAGGACATCGCTGGTCTCCTCGATGCGGGGGCGAAATCGGCACGGCGCGGGTCCGGCGCGAGGGCCGCAGGACGTACGGGCCAGCATGGGCCGACCTTCCCGGGACCCCTCCCGGAACGACCGCCGCGATGGCGTCAGCGGGCGCGCAGCCCGGCGGCGGCGGAGGCGGCCAGGTCGGTGGCCATCGAGCAGAGCTGCCCCATCGGCCGCTGCCCGCCGACGTACAGCCGCAGCATCTCCACGGCCGTCTCGGCGTCCCGTCCGCCGTACTCGCGGTAGGCGACGAACACCGTGCAGGTGCCCGCGCCGTTGCCCTCCGGCTCGACGACGGCGTGGTAGCCGCTCAGCTCGACCGTGCGGCCGTCCCGAGCCGACTTGGGCTCGTCACGGAAGAAGGCGATGTCCGCCTCCAGGTCGTCGACGTCGCTGAACCACTCGCACTCCCAGTTCGCGACCCCCGCCTCCGGTACGTCCGCCTTGATGCCGGGGACGACGGACAGCGCCCGGGCGTCGAGCAGCGCGCAGGCGTCCGCCCAGGCCAGCGAGGCGGCCGGGTAGGCCGGGGAACGGCGGGGGAGCGGACCGCGGTTCAGCACCCCGGCCGCGCTGCGGGCGGCCGTGTCGGCGACGGCGCACAGCGCGGCGGCACCGCCCGCGACCTCGCCGTGCCCCACGTCGACGCGGACCCCGACGTACATGCCGTCACCGGCGTCACCGCCCTGGTCGTCGCCCGCGTCGCGGGAGAGCAGCAGCCCGCACTCGTCCGGCTCGGCCGGCTGCTCCCGGACGGCGATGCCCCCGATGGTCGTGACGGGCTCGGACGCCTCGGGCGGCGCGCCCCGGCGCAGTTGCAGGGACACGTCGATCCGGGTGCTGTCGTCGGTGTGGACGAGCACGTCGCAGCGGTCGAAGTTGCCGTAGTCCACGTCGACCTCGCTCCTGCCGAACCGGTCGAGCGCGGCCGGGTCGGTCAGGGCGCACACGTCGGCGGTGCGCGGATCACCGATCAGGGACCGCGTACCGCCCTTCCCGGGGTTCTCCGGCAGCTGCCGTCCGGCGGAGTCACGGGTGCCGGCCCCGGTGCCGTCACCGCCGTCGCCGCCGGGCAGGACGGCGAGGCCCAGCGCCAGTGCGGCGCAGACGCCGAGGGCCGCGGTGAACCAGGCCCGGCGGAGCCGCCGCCCGCCGCCGGGAGCGGCGGGCCGCCCGTCCGGCGCCGGCGTCCCGGATTCGGCCACGGCCGTCAGGAGCCGCCCGGCCTCGGCCGCGTCGGGGCGTTGCGCCGGGTCGCGCCGCAGCATCGCGGCGAGCACGGGGTACAGCGGCCCCACGGCCTCCGCGTCCATCTCGACGACGCCCTGCTCGGCCTTCCAGTGCGTCAGCCGGGCGGTGTCCTCACCGGTGCCCTCCCCGTCGTCGCCGCGCGGCGGGGAGCCGGTGACCAGGGCGTGCAGCGTGGCGGCCAGGCAGAACACGTCCGAGGCGGGCCGGGGCACGTTCCCCCGGGCCAGCTCGGGGGCCGCGTAGTCCGGGGTGAAGCTGTAGGGGCCGTTGGCCGTGATGGTCTCGGTGCCGCCGACCCGGTAGGCGGCCCCGAAGTCCAGCAGCTTCGCGCCGCCGCGCCCGGTGAGGCCGACGTTGGCGGGCTTGACGTCGCAGTGGACGATGCCCGCCCGGTGCAACGCGGCGAGCGCGTCGGCGAGTTGGGCACCGATCCGGGCCACCCGCCCGGGGCTCATGGGCGGTTGCCGGTCGAGACCGCCGCCGGGCACGTACTCCATGACGAACCAGTACGCCTCGCCGGCGCCCCCGCGCCCGTCTCCCTCTCCGTCCTCCTCCGGCGGCACGGTCAGGACATCGAACAGCGTCACGACATGGGGATGGTCCCGAAACTTGGCCAGGGCGCGCGGCTCGCCCAGCAGCCGCCGGACGGCGGTCTCCCGCTCGCCCTCGACCCGCTCGCGCTTCAGCGCGACGTCCTGCCCCACCACCGTGTCGTGGGCCCGCCACACCTCACCGCCCCGCCCTGCGCCGATGACCTCCTCGAGGACATAGCGGCCGGCGAACTCGTCTCCGGGACGCACGTTCTTCTCCCCCTCGCATCGGCCCAGAACGCGCGCGGGCACCGTACGCGCGCGTGGTCGAACCTACTGCGTACAGGAGACGTTACTCACAGTCTCCCCAGAGCCTCCATCAGCCGCACGCATGCGCCTCCCGTCCCAGGGGTACCCCGGGGAACCGGCACCGAGGACCCGGCGCCACTGATCCGGCCCCGGACGAGGAGGGACGTGGACTGGCACCCGCTGCGGCTCACCACCCCCGTGAAGCAGCACGTCTTCGGCGGGCGGGCCATCGCCGAGCGGCTGGGCCGCACCGGCCTGCCCGACGGCCCCGTCGCCGAGACCTGGGAGGTGAGCGACGTCGACGGCGACGCCTCGACCGTCCTCGACGGCCCCCTGGCCGGGCGCACCCTCCGGCAGATCATGGCGGAGCACCCCGAGGACCTGCTGGGGCCCGGCCTCACCCCCGGCCCCCGTTTCCCGCTCCTCACCAAGTTCATCGACGGCCACGGCCCGCTCCCGGTCCACCTGCACGCCGACGACCCCACCGCCCGGCGCCTGGAGGGCGAACCCCACGGCAAGACCGAGGCCTGGCACGTCCTGGACGCCGCCCCGGGAGCCACCGCCCTGGTGGGCGTCCGCCCCGGCGTCGACCGCGCCGGCCTGCACCGCGCGCTGCTCGCACAGGACTTCGACGCCGTCATGCGCCGCCTGCCGGTCCGGGCGGGCGAGACCGTCTACGTCCCCGGCGGCACCCTGCACAGCTTCGGTCCCGGCACCCTCGTCTACGAGATCGAGCAGACCTCCGACATCCAGCAGCACGCCATGCGCAGCCACATGGAGGACGGCTCGCCGGTCCCCGACGCGGAGTGGCACGCGAACCTGGCGAGCCTTCTCGACGAGTGGCGCCCCGAGCACCGCCCCGAGTTCCACCCGGGCCTGAGCGTCGGCGTCGACGACGGGGTACGGCGCACGGTCCTGAGCGCGGGCCCCTACTTCGCCCTGGAACGCTGGACGGCCGGCACCACGGCTCCTCTGGCGTACACCTTCTCCACGGCGCGGATCCTCACCAACGCGGGCGCCCCCGTGACCGTCACCTGCGGACCCTGGACCGGCCGCCTGGACCGCGCCCGCACCCTCCTCCTGCCCGCCGCCCTCGGCGAGGTCCGGGTCCAGGGCCCCGCCGACCTCCTGATCGGCTACGTCCCCGACCTGGACCGGGACATCCGCGCGCCGCTGCTGGCCGCGGGGCACGGCCCGGCCGCGATCGCCGCCCTCGGGGAGGGCCTCGACCCCCTGTAGCCGGCCGGTGACATTCGGGACGGATCCGTAGCAGGCGCACAGGGCAACGCATACGGGCGGTGACGGGTCGTACGACGTGCAGAGACCGAAACCGCGCCGACCCGCGCGTCGATCAGGGGGAAAACACCATGCACGCTCGTGCCCGAAGCACCCGAAGCACCCGAAGCACCCGAGGCATCCGTGCCACCGTCGCCGCGCTGGCCGCCGCGGCCGGTGTCGCCGCGTTCGCCGTCCCGGCCGCCGCCGCGACCACCGCGCCGGCCTCCGCCGAACCCCGGTTCCTGGAGCCGGCCGACCTGCCGCCGCACCCGGCCTCGTCCTGGTACGGCGGCCCCGTCACCGCCGGTCAGCCCGACCCGCTGCCCGTCTGCGTGGGCGAGGCGCTGCCGTCCATCGCCACGCACCGCTCGTACGGGACCGAGTTCGACACCAGCGCCCAGCAGATCACCGTCGTGGAGCGCAGCGAACGCCGGGCCGAGGAGTTCGCGGCCCTGCTCCGCCGCGACCTCGCCGGCTGCGCGAAGAAGCTCATGCAGAAGGACCCCGACCTGACGGCCACGGGGAAGCACTACGGCCGGCTGAACGTCGAGGAGGGCGCCCACGTCTACGGCCTCCACACCGACTCGGCGTGGGGCTCCTCCGACATCAACCTGTTCTCGGTCGGCCGTGACGGCACGACCGTGACGATCGTCCGGTGGAGCCAGATGGGCACCTTCCAGCACGCCCAGGTGGCCGACTTCAAGAAGACGACCGTGACGGCCGTGAACCGGCTGTACTGAGCCCTCAGCCGCCGTCCGGCCCGGTGCCGCCGCCGAGGTCGTCGTACACGAGGAGCCCGTCCTCCCGCAGGCGCGCGCCGGGCGTCGGCGTATGGGCGGCGAGACGCCCGTCGGGCATGAGGTGCCGAGCCGGTACGCCGCGGGCGAGCACCGCGAAGTCGGCGATCAGACGCCGGTGACAGCGCCACCAGACCGCCTCGCTGCACATCACGGCCGTACGGGCGTCCGCGGCCTCCCGCAGCAGGCGGTCCATCGCGGCGACGAAGCCGGGGGAGCGGGTGTGGGCGGCGTAGCCGCGGAAGGAGGCGTTGCGCCAGACGACGTCCGGGCTGTCCGGGGGCGGGGTGCGGAACCCGCCGAGGGCGGGCTCCCACCGGTAGGCGATGCCGCCGCCCGGCAGCCACTCGGCGAGCCGCCGCCGCGCCAGATCGGGGTCGCGGCGGCTGCCGGGAGCGGTGCGCACGTCGACGACGGCCGCGACACCGGCGTGCCGCAGCATCTCGACGATCCGCTCCCGGCCGGCGGTACTGTGCCCGAAGGTCAGCAGAAGCGCGTCCACAATGCCGGACTTTCCCGTTCCGGCGGACACACACCTGCACCCCCGACCGTCCTGGCCGGACCAAGACGATGCGCCGTCCGGCGGCGCCGCGCCTCCTACGGCCTGGGCCCGGGGCGCTCCCCCGAGCCCCGGACGATCAGCCGGGTGGGAACGGTGATGGTGCGGGCCCGGGAGCGGTCGCCGTCGAGCCGGGCCAGGGCGGTGGCAGCGGCGCTGCGGCCGATTTCCTCGGGGTCCTGGGCGACAACGGTCAGGGCCGGTTCCAGAGCCTCGGCGAGCGATACGTCGTCGAAGGCGACGACGGCCACGTCCTTGCGCTTGCTGCGGGCGAGTTCGACGACTATGCCGAGCGCCATGATGTTGTTGCCGGCGAACAACGCCGTGGGGGGATCGGCCAGTTCGAGGAGTCGCGAGGTCGCGGCCTCGGCCCCCTGCTGGTCGTGGGCGTCGGCGACGAGCGAGCGGTCGTAGGGGATGTCGGCTTCTCGCAGGGCCGCGCGGTATCCGGCGAGGCGTTCGCGGCGGGTGTACAGCTTGACGGGGAGGTCGCCGACGAATCCGATCCGGCGGTGCCCGTGGGCGACCAGGTGGGTGACACCGTCCTGGGCCCCCGTGCGGTTGGAGCTGACGATGCTGTCCGTGGGCAGGCCGGCGCCCGGCCGGTCGAGGAAGACGATGGGCAGCCCCGCCGTACGGTGGGCCTTGAGGTGGGAGTGGTGAGATCCGACGGAGGGCACGACGATCAGGATGCTGACGCGCCGGGCGAGGAATTCGGCTGTCAGGGCGCGTTCGCGGTCGGGGTCGTCCGCGGACGAGCCCATGAGCAGCATCAGTCCGCGTTCGCGGACGCCGTCCTCGATGCCCCGTGCCACGGCTGCGAAGAAGGGGTTGCCGAGATCGGGCACGACCAGCCCGACGGTGGTGTCCGGGCCGCCGACACGCATGTTGCGTGCCATGAGGTTCGGCTGGAAGCCCAGCTTGGCCACCGCGGCGAGTACCTGTTCCCTGGTCTGCGCCGAGACGGGCCCGTCTTCGTTGAGGACGCGCGAGACGGTCTTGGCGCTGACGCCGACCTCTCGCGCGACGTCGGCCAGTGTGGGGCGGCGGTTCGCTGCCATGGGAGGAAGCCGTCTCCTCAAGGCTCTCCGTTCCGGCCGCGGCCTTCGGCCGGAAACAGTGAGAGCGGTGTTGTGCTGTCAGGTGGCCTGTACTCCGGCGGCCTTCGCGGCCTCCGAATCCGCTACGACAGTAGCTCCCGCCGCGTCGACGGTGAGCGCGCCGGTCATGATGGCGACGACCTCCGCCATGGAGTAGTCGGACGGCTTGATCACGGCGGCACGCCGGCCCAGCCGGTGGACGTGGATCCGGTCGGCGATCTCGAAGACGTGCGGCATGTTGTGGCTGATCAGCACGACCGGCATGCCCCTGTCACGGACCCGGCGGATGAGGTCCAGCACCTGACCGGACTCCTTGACGCCGAGCGCGGCGGTGGGTTCGTCCATGACGACCACACTGCGCGCCCAGGCCACCGACCGGGCGACCGCCACGGCCTGCCGCTGCCCGCCCGAGAGCGTCTCGACCGACTGCGTCAGCGAGCGCAGACCGATCTTCAAATCCGCCATGTGCTCGGCGGCCTCCTGACGCATCCGCTTCTTGTCCAGCATGCGGAAGACACTGCCGAGCACCCCGGGCCGACGCAGTTCGCGGCCCAGGAACATGTTGGAGGCGATGTCCATGGAGGCGGCGACGGCGAGGTCCTGATACACCGTCTCGATCCCATGGGCGCGGGCGCTCTGGGGACCGGAGAAGGTGATGGGCTGCCCGTTGAGCCGGATCTCGCCCGCGTCGGGGACCAGCGCGCCGGTGAGGGCCTTGATCAGGCTGGTCTTGCCGGCGCCGTTGTCGCCGATGACGGCGAGCACCTCGCCGGGCATGAGGTCGAAGTCGGCGCCGTCGATGGCCGTGACGTGGCCGTATCGCTTGATCAGGCCGCGGGCCTGCAGGACAGGGGTGGGGGAGCCGGTGGCGGTCATCGGGCCTTCTTCCGGGAGATCTGGTCGACGGTCACCGCGAGGATCACCAGGACGCCGGTGATGAGGGTCTGGTAGATGGAGGCGACCCCCATCAGTTGCAGGCCGTTGCGGAAGACGCCGACGATGAGGACGCCGATGAACGTGCCGAGGACCGATCCGCGTCCGCCGAAGAGGCTGGTGCCGCCGAGGACCACGGCGGTGATGCTGTCGAGGTTGTCGGTCTGCCCCGCCTGCGGATCGCCCACCCCGGTACGGGAGATGAGCAGGAGAGCGGCGATGCCGTACAGCAGTCCCGCCACGGTGTAGACGCCGATGGTCAGTCGCGAGGTGCGGATGCCGTTCAGCCGCGCCGCCTCCGGGCTGTTGCCCAGCGCGTAGACGTGCCGGCCCCAGCCGGTGCTGCTCAGCGCGTAGGCGAGGAGGAGGAACAGGGCGATGGTGACCAGGGAGCCGTAGGTGACGTCGGTGTAGCCGAGCGGGAAGGTCTGCCCGAGCGCGGTCAGCGGACCGGGCAGATTGGTGACCGTCTGCTCCTCGGAGTAGATGTGGGTCAGCGCGAACGCCACGTTGAGCATGCCGAGGGTGACGATGAACGGCGGCAGCGGGATCTTCTGTACCAACGCCCCGTTGAGCAGGCCGAATCCACCACAGACGACCAGGCCCAGGGCGATGGCGACCAGCGGTGGCAGGCTGCCCTCGGCCGCCATCTTGGCGATCACGATGCTGCCGAAGGCCATCACGGCTCCGCAGGACAGGTCGATGCCCGCGGTGAGGATGATCAGGGTCTGTCCGATGGCGAGGGTGCCGACGACCATGACCTGCTGGATGATCAGTGAGAAGTTCCCGCCGGTGAGGAACTGGTCGGTGGACAGGGAGAAGAAGACGCAGGCCAGGAGGAGGGCGGCCAGAGGGCCCGTGGTCGGTGCCGTGAGCAGTCTGCGGGCCGTCGTCGGCGCTTTGAGCTCCGCGTACGGTGAGGATGTGCTCGGCGGTGTGGACGTGGCTGTCATGCGAAGTCCTTAGGACGGAGATCCCTTGTCGCCAGGACAAGGGAGGGAGCGGCCGTCCCCGCGGGTCGGGGAGGTGCCGGGCCGGCCGCCCCGCTGAGGGGAGTGGCTGTCTCGTACGGTCCTCAGGGCCGGCTCAGCCCCAGCAGTTCTCCAGGCCGTAGGCGGTGTCCTTCGAGGTGACCCCGTCCTGCGCCTTGTCGGTGATCAGGGTGACGCCGGTGTCGGTGTACCCGGACGCCTTCTTGCCGTCCTTGGCGTACGTCACCACGGCCTTGACGCCTTCGGCGGCCATCTTCAGCGGGTACTGCTGCGAGGTCGCGGCGATCTTGCCGTCCTTCACGGCCTGGGTGCCGGTGCAGCCGCCGTCGACGGAGACGATCAGGACGTCCTTCTCCCGGCCCTTGGCCTTGAGCGCGGTGTACGCGCCGAGCGCGGCGGGCTCGTTGATGGTGTAGACGACGTTGATGCCGGGCTCCTTCTGGAGGCAGTTCTCCATCGCCGTCTGGCCCTTGGCCTGGTCACCGGCGGTGTCCTGGGAGCAGACGATGGAGGGGTCGCCCTCCTCGACGCCGAAGCCCTTCAGGAAGCCGTTGTGCCGCTGGACGCCGACGGAGACGCCCGGCGCGAGGTCGAGGGTGGCTATCTTGGCCGACTTGCCCTTCATGGCGGCCTTGGCGTACTCGCCGATCAGCTCGCCCGCCTTGAGGTTGTCGGTGGCGAAGAGGGCGTCGACGGCGCTCTCCGGTTCGGTCGGGGTGTCCAGGGCGATGACCAGGACGCCCTTGGCCTTAGCCTTCTCGATCGCGGGCACGATCGCCTTGGAGTCGCTGGGAGTGATCAGGATGCCCTTCACACCGGCGGCGACCATGTTCTCGATGGCCGTGACCTGACCGGCGTTGTCGCCGTCGAACTTGCCGGCCGCGGTCATGAGCTTGACGCCCTCGGCCTTCGCCGACTTCTCCGCGCCCTCCTTCATCTTCACGAAGAACGGGTTGGTGTCGGTCTTGGTGATCAGACCTACCTTGACGTCGCCCGAACCGGCGCTGGCAGAACCCGATGCGGAACCGGCACCGGAACCGGGTCCGCAGGCCGTCAGAGCGAGGGTCACGACGCCCGTGGCCGCAGCGGCTCTGAGAAGGGAGGAGGACAGGTGAGCGGTGCGAGACATGATCACTCCTGAGGGATGACGAGCGGCACGGGGCCGGGAGTTCGGAGCATGCCGCCCCGAGGTGTCATCGCTGACTTATGTCATCGTTGACACTGCATGGCGAGGATGATGGACTCCGTGTCCGGGCAACGTCAATGCCTTGCGCCCGTCACAAATTGGCAACGCCCGGGACCGCCGCCCCCGCGCACTGGTCGGTGACTGTGTCACGAAGCGCCCGGTTTCCCCGTCCGTCCGGAGAGAAGAGCAGCCCATGAGCCCGCGCCAGATCACCGTGCTGGGAGAGTGCGTCGCGGACGCCTTCGCCGAATCCGCGACCGCCGCGAACGAACTCGCGCTGCGCGTGCTGCCGGGCGGGGGGCCCGCCAACACGGCGGTGGCCCTGGCCCGGCTGGGCACCCCGGCGCGCTTCCTCGCCCGCCTGTCCGGTGATGTGTTCGGCCGTCTCTTCCGGACCCACCTGGAGGCATCCGGCGTGGACCTGACGTACGCCGTGGCGGCGGCCGAGCCCAGCACGCTGGCTGTGGCGGAGCTGGATGCCCAGGGGCAGGCCGTGTTCTCCTTCCACGCCCAGAACACGGCCGACTGGCAGTGGGCTCCGGGGGAGCTGTCGCGGGTGGACCTGTCCGAGACGGCCTGTGTGCACACCGGGTCGCTCGCGCTGGTCCGCCGGCCCGGCGCGGCGGTGGTCGAGGAGTTCCTGGCGACTGCCGCGCCCCGGGCCACGATCAGCATCGATCCCAATGTCCGGCCGCTGCTGGTGAACCCCGGCGTCTACCGGGACCGGCTCGCGCACTGGTGCGGCCTCGCCGACATCCTGCGGCTGAGCGAAGACGACCTGGAGCTGCTTCTGCCGGGCACCCCGCCGGAGCAGGCGTGCGACCTCTGGCATGCCGCGGGGGTGCGGCTCGTCGTGATCACGCTCGGCGCCGACGGGGCCCTCGCCTCACTCGATGGTGAACGGCTGCGGGTGCCGGCGGTCGCGACGAGGGTGGTCGACACGGTGGGAGCGGGGGACTCCTTCACCGCCGGGCTGCTGCACCACCTCGCGGCACGCGGAGTCCTGGGCGGCCGGCTGGCCGGTCTTGGACTCGACGACGTGGCGGAAGCCTGCGGGTTCGCCGCCCGGGTCGCCGCCCTGACCTGCTCGGTCGTCGGCCCCAACCCGCCCTGGCGGGAGCAGTTGGCGCGGTCGGTGACCGCCGCCGACGCCTGACGGGACCGTACGCCGCCCGGCGCCTCGTCCCCACTCACCCGCATCCCCCCACCTGGCTCCACCCCCCGCATCCCCCACCTCAGTCCAACCACCCACGGACAAGGACACGGAACCATGACGAAGAAGACCCTGCTCGCCGAGTTCACCGCCCGAGAGGGAGCGGAACGCGAGGTCGCCCGCATGATCCAGGAGTACGCCCTGAAAGTGCGCGAAGAGGAAGGCAACCTGGCCTTCGACGTCTACACCAAGGCGGCCAGCCCGCGCGCCTTCTGGATCTTCGAGGTCTACCGGGACGAGGACGCCTTCAAGGCGCATCTGGCCGCCCCGTACGGCGCCCCGTTCAATGCCGCGCTCACCCCGCTGATCGAGGAGGACGCCTCCGTACTGACGTTTCTCGATCCGCTGGCCACGCAGCCGTGATGCGACCGACCGACGTGCAAGGGCCGGCCCCGCTCCGACGCGCCTGACCGGTGCGGCGGAGCGGGGCTCGGCGGCGGCCCCCGGAGGGCGTCACCGCCAGATGGACTTCAGCTGCCAGGCCTGCAGGTGGTCGAGGGTGGTGGTGCCGCCTTCGGCGAAGACCTCGACGCCGGTGCTGGAGGGGTCGGGGAAGATCTGGTCGGTGATCACGGCCTCGCCGTCGCCGCCGAAGACCTCGACGGACGACCAGTCCACGAGGACGCGCAGTTTGACCTTGCCGTCCTTGGCCTTCAGGGGAGCTGTCTGCACTCCGGGGAAGGTGCTGTTGAAGTCCCCGGCGCCGGAGCGGGTGCGGTCGACGTACAGCTCCTGGGTCGTGCTGTCGTAGCCGATGACGGTCTCCTCGCCGCCCGCGCCGGTGCGGACCTTCAGGCCCAGGCGGTCGGCGTCCCCGAGGGAGAAGGTCGCCTCGATGTCGAGTGCCTTGCCCTCGGCCCCGCGGCCGGTCAGGGACCTGGAGGTGTTCTCGACGGTGATGGCGGACGCGGTGGCCGGGCGGTTGCCCCGGAGGGACTCCAGGCTGCCCACCGGCTTGCTCGTCAGCCGGACCTGACCGTCGACGGTGCGCAGGGCCATCTCCCTCGGAACGCTCTGGGCGCCGCGCCAGGGGGAGGTGGGGATGGCGCCGCCATAGTCCCAGTTGTTCATCCAGCCGATCATGTACCGCCTGCCGCCCGGCGCGTTCTCCCAGGACACCGCCGCGTAGTAGTCCTTGCCGTAGTCGGCCCAGTCGGCGCGCTGCAGGACGGACTTGGCGGGCTTCTCGGCGGCGGTGAACCGGTCGGCCAGGACGTGGCCCCAGCCGCCGGTGTTCATGTCGACGACCTGGACGCGCGCCTTCTTGCCGATGTAAGGGCGCATGTCGAAGGACGCCCAGTCCAGGGTCTCGCTGTCGGCGCCGGTGGCGCTGCGGACGACCTGGCCGTCGACGATCAGGTTGACCGAAGTCTCCTGGGAGACGCGCTGGGCCTGTGTGTCGGACATGACGATGTGGTCGACGTTGAGGTGGCCCCAGCCGCCGGTGTTGTCGTCGACGATCTTGATCCGGGCCTTCTTGCCGGCGAGGTCGCTGACGTCCCAGGAGGCCCAGTTGAGCGCTTCGGTGTCCTTTCCGGTGGCGCTGCGGACGACCCGGCCGTCCACGACGAGTTCGACGACGGTGGGGGCGGGGGAGCCCGCGGGATGGTTGCCGCCGCCGATGAGGAAGTTGATGTGCTTCTTGTCGAGGGTGAACTCGGGCGAGGTGAGGGTGCCGGTGGTGGAGTCACCGTTCAGGAAGGTGTTGACCAGGCCGTTCCCCAGGAAGCCGGAAACACCCTGCTGGCCGGGGAGGGTGCCGGTGGCCGGAGCGGTGCCGAAGGCGTCCCCGGTCGCCGTCCAGTCGCCGTACGTTCCGCCTTCGAAGTCGGCGAGGACCGTGCCGTCGGGCGGAGTGCCGTTCAGAACGGTGCCGGCCTCGTGCGGATGCCGCCCGCCGCCGATCTTGAAGTTCAGGTAGGGGCTGTCCACGGTGAAGGCGGGGGAGGTGAGGGTGCCGGTGGTGCCGTCGCCTCCGTGGAAGCTGTTGGCGAGGCCCTTGCCCTCGAAGCCGGCGACGGCTCCCTGCCCGTCCACCGCCCCGGCTGCCGGTTCCTGGCCGAACGCGGTGCCGGTCGTCGTCCACTCACCGAAGTCGGTGCCCTCGAAGTCCTGCATCACCGTGCCGGTGGGCGGGGTGTAGGTGCCCTTGTCGTCGGCGGTGAACTTCTTGCCGTCGAAGTCGCCGACGAAGTACTGGGCGGCCGAACCGCCCGCGATGCCACCGGGGTTGATGTTGACGACCAGCACCCACTTGACGTTGTTCTTGTCGCCGTCGACCGCGAGGGGGAACAGATCCGGGCACTCCCACACGCCGCCTGTCGCACCGGCCGGCCCGAACTCGCTGAGCAGGTCCCAGTCCTTGAGGTTCTTCGACGAGTAGAACTGCACCTTGCGCTCGGCGGACAGCGACACGGTCATCAGCCAGCTCCTGGCCGGCGCGTACCACTGGACCTTGGGGTCGCGGAAGTCCTTGGAGCCGAGGTCGATGACCGGATTGCCCTGGTACTTGGTCCAGGTGCGTCCTCGGTCGGTGCTGTAGGCGAGCGACTGGGCCTGCTTGCCGCTGTCCTTGTAGGCGCTGGTGTAGATCGCCACCATGGGCGGGTTCTTCTTCGTGCCAAAACCGGTGGTGTTGTCCCAGTCGACGACCGCGCTGCCGGAGAACACCATCTCCTCGTCGTCGTGCGACAGGGCGAGCGGCAACTCGTCCCAGTGCACGAGGTCCTTGCTCACCGCGTGTCCCCAGGACATGTCGCCCCAGGAGTTGCCGTTGGGGTTGTACTGGTAGAACAGGTGGTATTCGCCCTTGTAGTAGACGAGGCCGTTGGGGTCGTTCATCCAGTTCTTCTGCGGAGTGAAGTGGAACTGGGGTCTGTAGGTCTCGGTGTGCGCCGGGGTGTCGGCGGCGACTGCCTGGGGGGCCGGCGGGGCTGCCGACAGGGCGCAGACGGTCGCCACCGCCGCCATCATCCGTATGCGGGCATGCCGGGATACGCGTGCAGAGCTCATGGTGTCTCCTAGTCCCGCGGCCCGTCGGCGCAGCACTGACTGCGGCCCGGCGCGGGCGGACCGAAAGTGACATCCCAGGCGGACGGCGACGTCCACGCCGCCGCCCTGGGGTGTCATCGTTGACTTGTGTCATCGATGACATCGGGTGCCCGATTATGAGGCGGAGCCCGGTCGGTGCGTCAATGGTCCGGACGCGATTGGTCTCGCCGTGGCGGGTCCGGACGGGCGAACTGGCAGGTCAGGGCGGAGACTTGGGTGGTGAACCGGCACCCGGGGGCTGGGCGCGGTGTAGGTCGGATCAAGCTGCCGCCGCACGCCGTCCAGACCCGCAGGCGTGCAGGTCGGGCGGCGTGCGGCAGCACCCGCCGGTCAGATGTCCCGGAACGTCTCGATCTGCGCCCCGATGGAGTTCAGCCGCTCCGCCAGGTCCTCGTAACCCCGGTTGATGACATACACGTTGCGCAGCACCGACGTGCCGTCGGCCGCCATCATCGCCAGCAGGACGACCACCGCGGGGCGCAGGGCCGGCGGGCACATCATCTCGGCGGCGCGCCAGCGGGTCGGGCCCTCCACCAGGACCCGGTGGGGGTCGAGGAGCTGGAGGCGGCCGCCGAGGCGGTTCAGGTCGGTGAGGTAGATCGCGCGGTTGTCGTAGACCCAGTCGTGGATGAGGGTCTTGCCCTGGGCGACGGCCGCGATGGCCGCGAAGAACGGGACGTTGTCGATGTTCAGGCCGGGGAACGGCATGGGGTGGATCTTGTCGATCGGCGCCTCCAGCTTGGAGGGCCGGACGGTGAGGTCCACCAGCCGCGTGCGGCCGTTGTCCGCGAAGTACTCGGGCGTGCGGTCGTGGTCGAGGCCCATCTCCTCCAGGACCGCCAGCTCGATCTCCAGGAACTCGATCGGCACCCGACGCACCGTCAGCTCCGACTCGGTGACCACCGCCGCCGCGACCAGGCTCATCGCCTCGACCGGGTCCTCGGAGGGGGAGTAGTCCACGTCGACGTCGATGGTCGGCACGCCGTGCACGGTGAGCGTGGTGGTGCCGATGCCATCGACCTTGACGCCGAGCGCCTCCAGGAAGAAACAGAGGTCCTGGACCATGTAGTTGGAGGAGGCGTTGCGGATGACCGTGATGCCGTCGTGCCGGGCGGCGGCGAGCAGCGCGTTCTCGGTGACCGTGTCGCCGCGCTCGGTCAGGACGATCGGGCGGTCGGGGCTGACCGAGCGGTCCACCTGGGCGTGGTACTGGCCCTCGGTGGCGGCGATGTCCAGGCCGAACCGGCGCAGCGCGATCATGTGCGGCTCGACGGTGCGCGTGCCGAGGTCGCAGCCGCCGGCGTAGGGCAGCTTGAAGTGGTCCATGCGGTGCAGCAGCGGGCCGAGGAACATGATGATCGAGCGGGTGCGGCGGGCCGCGTCCGCGTCGATCGCCGCGAGGTCCAGCTCGGCCGACGGCACGATCTCCAGGTCGACACCGTCGTTGATCCACCGGGTGCGCACGCCGATGGAGCCCAGCACCTCCAGGAGCCGGTACACCTCCTCGATGCGGGCGACGCGACGCAGCACCGTGCGCCCCTGGTTGAGCAGTGAGGCGCACAGCAGCGCCACGCACGCGTTCTTGCTCGTCTTCACGTCGATGGCACCGGACAGCCGGCGCCCGCCGACCACCCGCAGATGCATCGGACCGGCATAGCCGAGGGACACGATCTCGCTGTCGAGGGCCTCCCCGATGCGCGCGATCATCTCAAGGCTGATGTTCTGGTTGCCGCGCTCGATCCGGTTGACGGCGCTCTGGCTGGTACCGAGCGCCTCGGCCAGCTGCGACTGGGTCCAGCCCCGGTGCTGCCGGGCGTCGCGGATGAGCTTGCCGATGCGTACGAGGTAGTCGTCTGCCATGGGGTTGAGGTTATCTCAGATATGAGATGCCGCCCGACGGGGGGTCCGTTCGGGTGACGGGGTGTCAATGACGCCTGGCGGTACGCGTACGACGCCACCCGAAAGGTCCGGGCAAATCCATCGATGTCGTACGACGTCCCGTGCTGCTGCGGGTGTATCGCGGGCCGTTCTTTCCGCCGCCGGTGGTGATGGACCAGGAGCGCTTGTTGATGTTCAGCCGCACCCCCGGAAGGATCCGGAAACTCTTGCGGAACGTGAGCGGCATGCCTGCCTCCTCTCCGTCGTGCGTGGATATCTGGTTCGGATACCCGGGAGGCGGCGGCCGATGCTTCCGGGCATCAGTGCGGCAGGTCCCAGGGCAAAACTCAGTTGATCCGGAACCCGGCGCCTGAATACTGGCTGTCGTCTCAGATGATCTGGATCGCTTCCGCCGTTTCGGACTGGGCCGTCGGACTGGGCTAGTGGAAGGGCCTGCGAAATTGACCATGCACGATGACCAAGTGGACGTGACCACCGACATCGTTGCGGCCTTGATCCGGGAACAGTTCCCGCAGTGGAGCGGCATGCCGATCCGATTCCTGTCGTCGACGGGGACGGTCCACGCCATATTCCGCATCGGGGACGACCTCTCCGCGCGTTTCCCGCTGCGTCCGGCCGATGCCGCGGAGGCGCTGGCGGTCCTGGAACGGGAAGCCCGGGCGAGCGCGGAGCTGGCGCAGGTCTCCCGGTTCCCCGTGCCGGAACCCGTCGCCCTGGGAAAGCCCGGAGCGGGTTACCCCATGCCGTGGTCGGTCCAGACGTGGCTGCCGGGAACGGTCGCCTTCGACGCCGACCCGAGCGGTTCGGACGCCTTCGCCGAGGACCTCGCGGCCTTCATCGCGGCGCTGCGGCACGCCGAGACGCGGGGGCGGCGTTTCAGCGGCGACAACCGTGGCGGCGTTCTCGCTCACCACGACGACTGGATGGCGCAGTGCTTCGAGGAGAGCGAGGGGCTGCTCGACGTGCCCCGGCTGCGCCGGCTGTGGAGCCGGTTCCGGGAGCTGCCGCGCACGGCCGCCGACGTGATGAGCCACGGTGACCTGATTCCGGGCAACGTACTGGTCGCGGGAGGCCGGCTCAGCGGCGTACTCGACACCGGCGGCTTCGGCCCGGCCGACCCCGCGCTGGATCTGGTCAGCGCCTGGCACCTGTTGCAGCCGGGCCCGCGGGAGGTGCTCCGGCAGGCCCTGGCCTGCGACGATCTGGAGTGGGAGCGCGGCAAGGCCTGGGCCTTCGAGCAGGCGATGGGCCTCGTCTGGTACTACGCCGAGACCAATCCGGCGATGAGCGGTCTGGGGCGCCGGACACTCGACCGCATCCTGGAGTCGACGAAGTGATGCCGGTCCAAGACGGCGGACAACTGGGCGCCGGGGCATGACCAACCGCCGCGGGTGTACTAGAGTTATCTCGACATCGAGATATCTGCCGAGCAGCACCGCAGCCGCCACCCCGCTAAGGCTTACCTAACTTAGCCTTACCTTAGCGGATCGGTCGAGATGCCGTGGCGGCAGGATCGTGGTGGTACGCGCACATCAATGAAGGAGACTGTCGTGTCGGCGAACAGCTTCGACGCCCGCAGCACGCTGCAGGTGGGCGACGAGTCGTACGAGATCTTCCGGCTGGACAAGGTGGAGGGCTCGGCCCGCCTGCCGTACAGCCTCAAGGTCCTGCTGGAGAACCTGCTCCGCACCGAGGACGGCGCGAACATCACCGCCGACCACATCCGTGCCCTCGGCGGCTGGGACTCCCAGGCGCAGCCCAGCCAGGAGATCCAGTTCACGCCGGCCCGCGTGATCATGCAGGACTTCACCGGCGTCCCCTGCGTCGTGGACCTCGCGACCATGCGTGAGGCCGTCAAGGAGCTGGGCGGCGACCCGGCCAAGATCAACCCGCTGGCGCCGGCCGAGCTGGTCATCGACCACTCCGTCATCGCCGACAAGTTCGGCACGAACGACGCCTTCAAGCAGAACGTCGACCTGGAGTACGGCCGCAACAAGGAGCGCTACCAGTTCCTGCGCTGGGGCCAGACCGCCTTCGACGAGTTCAAGGTCGTCCCGCCCGGCACCGGCATCGTCCACCAGGTGAACATCGAGCACCTGGCCCGTGTCGTCATGGTCCGCGACGGCAAGGCGTACCCCGACACCCTGGTCGGCACCGACTCGCACACCACCATGGTCAACGGCCTCGGCGTCCTCGGCTGGGGCGTCGGCGGCATCGAGGCCGAGGCCGCCATGCTCGGCCAGCCGGTCTCCATGCTCATCCCGCGCGTCGTCGGCTTCAAGCTCACCGGCGAGCTCACGCCCGGCACCACCGCCACCGACCTGGTGCTCACCATCACCGAGATGCTCCGCAAGCACGGCGTCGTCGGCAAGTTCGTCGAGTTCTACGGCGAGGGCGTCGCCGCCACGAGCCTCGCCAACCGCGCCACCATCGGCAACATGTCGCCGGAGTTCGGCTCCACCGCCGCGATCTTCCCGATCGACGACGAAACGATCAACTACATGCGGCTCACCGGCCGCAGCGAGCAGCAGCTCGCGCTGGTCGAGGCGTACGCCAAGGAGCAGGGCCTCTGGCTGGACCCGAAGGCCGAGCCGGACTTCTCCGAGAAGCTGGAGCTCGACCTGTCGACGGTCGTCCCCTCCATCGCCGGCCCGAAGCGCCCGCAGGACCGCATCGTCCTCGCGAACGCCGCCGAGCAGTTCAAGCAGGACGTCCGCACGTACGTCAACGACGAGTACGAGGCCAGCAAGGAGTCCTTCCCGGGCTCCGACGCCCCGTCGACGATCCCGAACGGCGCCCCGTCCAACCCGGTCACCGTGACCGCCCCCGACGGCACCTCCTACGAGATCGACCACGGCGCGGTGACGGTCGCGGCCATCACCTCCTGCACCAACACCTCCAACCCGTACGTCATGGTCGCCGCCGCCCTGGTGGCCAAGAAGGCGGTGGAGAAGGGCCTGACCCGCAAGCCGTGGGTCAAGACCACCCTCGCCCCGGGCTCCAAGGTCGTCACCGACTACTTCGAGAAGGCGGGCCTGACCCCGTACCTCGACAAGGTCGGCTTCAACCTCGTCGGCTACGGCTGCACCACCTGCATCGGCAACTCCGGCCCGCTGCCGGAGGAGGTCTCCCAGGCCGTCAACGACCACGACCTCGCGGTCACCTCGGTCCTCTCCGGCAACCGGAACTTCGAGGGCCGCATCAACCCCGACGTCAAGATGAACTACCTGGCGTCCCCGCCGCTGGTCGTCGCGTACGCCATCGCGGGCTCCATGAAGGTGGACATCACCAAGGACGCCCTGGGCACCGACCAGGACGGCAACCCGGTCTTCCTGAAGGACATCTGGCCCTCCGAGGCCGAGGTCAACGACGTCGTCGCCAACGCCATCGGCGAGGACATGTTCTCCAAGTCCTACGCGGACGTCTTCGCGGGCGACGCCCAGTGGCAGGCCCTGCCTATCCCGACCGGCAACACCTTCGAGTGGGACGCCGAGTCGACCTACGTGCGCAAGCCCCCGTACTTCGAGGGCATGACGATGGAGACCACCCCGGTCTCCGACATCTCCGGCGCCCGGGTGCTCGCCAAGCTGGGCGACTCGGTCACCACGGACCACATCTCCCCGGCCGGTGCCATCAAGGCCGACACCCCGGCCGGCAAGTACCTCACGGAGCACGGCGTCGAGCGCCGCGACTTCAACAGCTACGGCTCGCGCCGCGGCAACCACGAGGTCATGATCCGCGGCACGTTCGCCAACATCCGCCTGCGCAACCAGATCGCGCCGGGCACCGAGGGCGGCTACACCCGCGACTTCACGCAGGACGGCGGCCCGGTCTCCTTCATCTACGACGCCTCGCAGAACTACCAGGCCGCCGGCATCCCGCTGGTCGTCCTGGCCGGCAAGGAGTACGGCTCCGGCTCGTCCCGCGACTGGGCCGCCAAGGGCACCGCGCTCCTCGGCGTCAAGGCCGTCATCGCCGAGTCGTACGAGCGCATCCACCGCTCGAACCTCATCGGCATGGGCGTCCTGCCGCTGCAGTTCCCGGAGGGCCAGTCCGCGGCGTCCCTCGGCCTGACCGGTGAGGAGACCTTCTCCATCTCCGGCGTCACCGAGCTCAACGACGGCACCACCCCGCGCACGGTGAAGGTCACCACCGACACCGGCGTCGAGTTCGACGCGGTCGTCCGCATCGACACCCCGGGTGAGGCGGACTACTACCGCAACGGCGGCATCATGCAGTACGTGCTGCGCAGCCTGATCCGCAAGTAAGCGGTCCGGCAGGGCAGTCACAGCAGTTCACGGCAGTTCGAGGGCCGCGTTCCCGGGTGACCGGGGGCGCGGCCCGCGCCGTTCCGGGCAGGTCATCGCCAGGGCTCAGGCAGAACACAGGGTTCCCCCAGCGGACGGGGATCCGGTCCCTGCCGGGGTGTGGGGGCTCACCGGGCGTCGGTGACGGGCGCTCGGCGGGGATGGTCGGGCCGGCGCGGGTTCACTCGCCGCGGTACTTCGCCGCCGCTGCCTGGGCGAGGTCCTGGGACTTGTCCAGGGCCGTGTCCACCGACTGATGGCCGGCGATGGCCGCGGCGATCTGCTGGGAGACCGCCGTGCCGAGCACGGCGAACTCGGGGATGCCCACGAAGCCGATGCCGGTGTAGGGGCGGGGCGCGACGCCGGGGTTCCTCGGGTCGGCGGAGTCCGTCGCCGCCGTGTACTCCTGCCGGTACCAGGCGGCCGCCGCCTGCTGGTACTCCGGGTTGGCGTAGAGCGACTTGCGGTTCCCGGCGGGCGCCGCCGTCCAGCCCAGCTCCTGGCCGACCTGCTCCTGGTACTCCTTGGAGGAGGCCCAGGAGATGAACTCCCAGGCGGCGTCCTTGTTTTCGGAGGCCTGCTGGATGCCCCACGCCCAGGTCCAGAGCCAGCCGGCCTTCTCGGTCCGGTCGTGCGGGGCCGGGACGTAGCCCACCTTGCCCTTGACCGCGGAACCGTCGGCCTCGACCGAAGAGGCCAGCGACGTGGCGTCGTACATCATGGCGCACTCGCCCGCGACGAAGCTGTCGAGGATCTCCAGCACGCCCATCCGCTCGGCGCCGGGCTGGCCGTGGGAGCGCAGCAGGTCGACGTAGAACGCGACGGCCCGCCTGAACTCCGGTGAGTCGAGGCGGGCGTTCCAGTCCATGTCGTACCAGGCGCCGCCGAAGGTGTTGACGACCGTGTTGATCGGGGCGAGGTTCTGCCCCCAGCCGGGCAGGCCGCGCAGGCAGATGCCGCTCGCGCCGTCGGTGCCGTCGACCCGGGCGGCGAGGTCGGCGACCTGCTGCCAGGTCGGGTTCGGCGGCATGGTCAGCCCGTCCTTGCGGAAGAGGTCCTTGCGGTACATCAGGAAGGAACCCTCGCCGTAGAAGGGCTCGGCGTAGAGCCTGCCGTCCTTCCCGGTCAGCGACGCCACCAGGTTGGGGAAGACGTCGCCCTGGTCGAAGTCCTCGTCCGCCTTCACATAGGAGTCCAGCGGGGCGAGCCAGCCCTGGTCCGAGTAGATCGGCACCTCGTACGCGCTGAGGCTCGCCACGTCGTAGTTCCCCGCCTGGGTCGCGAACTCGCGGTTCATCCGCTCCCGCGCCTCGTTCTCCGGCAGCAGCGTGTAGTCGACGGTGATGCCCGTCTCCGCCGTGAAGTGCTCCTTGGTGAGCTTCTTCAGGTTCTGCATCTGGGACGCGTCCATCGCGAGCACGCGGAGATCGGCCCGCTCCTCGCCACCGGGCGGATCGGTGTCACCGCACCCGGCGAGGGCCAGGCCCGCGGCGACCGTGGCGGCCACGGCCACCCTGACGAGGCGGCTCGGTTTCATGACACTCCGGCCCCTACCCACCTTTGCCATTTCTTAGGCATATCGGGAAAAAGGGGCAGAGCGGTGGGCGAGCGCGGCTCAGGGGCGGCCGCGCCGGGTCTCCACCCGTCTGGAGAGCGCGTCGGCCGCGACCGCGGCCAGCAGCACCCCACCCGTGATCATGAACTGCACGGCGTCCTCCACCCCGAGCAGGCCCATGCCGGAGGCGATCGACTGGATGACCAGCACCCCGAGCAGCACGGACCAGGGCGAACCCCGCCCGCCGAACAGACTCGTCCCGCCGATGACGGCCGCCGCGATCGCGTTGATCAGCAGCATCCCGGAACCGGCGGCACGGGCCGTCGTGGGGCTCGCCGAGGTCAGCCCCGAGGCCACGAACAGCCCGCCGACCGCCGCCAGTGTCCCCGACACCATGAACATCGCCACCCGCACCCGCTCCACCCCGATGCCCGCCCGCCGCGCCGCCTCGACCCCGCCGCCGAGCGCGTACACCCGCCGCCCGTAGCGGGTGCGGCGCAGCACGTAGTCCGAGACGACCAGGACCACCAGGAAGATCAGCAGCGCGAGCGGCAGCCCCTGGAACCGGTTCAGGGTGTGCGCCGCGGCGAAGGAGACGACCGCGAGGAGAGCGGTGCGCAGCCAGATCTCGCCCATCGGCCGGTACGGCATCCCGGCCGCCCGGTGACGGCTGCGCCGGCGGCGTACGGTCAGCAGGTACCCGGCCGTGCCCACCGCCGCGACCGCGTACGCCGCCACGTCGGCATCGAAGTGCCGGCTGGTCAGGGACGCGACCAGGCCCTCCTCGTCGATGTTGATCGTGCCGCTCGCGCCCAGCAGGTAGAGCGTCAGGCCGTTCCACACCAGCAGGCCCGCGAGCGTCACCACGAACGCGGGCACGCCGAGCCAGGCGAAGAAGAACCCGTGGAAGGCGCCCACGGCCGTCCCCGCGACGACCGCCACGATCACCGCGAGCCACTCCGGCACCCCGTGGTTCACGTTCAGCACGGCGAACGCCGCCCCCGCCAGTCCGCTCACGGAACCGACCGACAGGTCGATCTCCCGGATCAGCAGCACGAACACGATCCCGACGGCGACCAGCCCGGTCCCGACGATGTCCACGCCGAGGTTGGACAGGTTGCGCGGCGAGAGGAACTTGTCGTCCAGCGCCTGGAACACGACGCAGATCACGATCAGCCCCGCGACGACCAGCAGCGGCCCCCGCTCGCCGTCCCGGACGCTGCCGCGCACCTCCAGCGCGTACTCCCGCAGGTTCTCCTGCCAGGCCCGGGCGCGCGGTGTCCGGCCGGTCGCGACCGGTGCGCCGTCCCCGTGCGGCCCGCCGCCGCTCACGGCCACGCCTCCTCGTCGCCCCGCGTGCGATGGGCCACGGCGTTGTCCGCGGCGCCCGTGACGGAGGAGATGATCTGCTCCTGCGTCACCGTGCTCACGTCGAACAGGCCGTTGTTGCGGCCCAGCCGCAGCACCGCGACCCGGTCCGCGACCGCCTTGATGTCGCCCATGTTGTGACTGATGAGGATGATGCCCATGCCCCGGTCGCGGACGTGCTCGATGAGGTCGAGCAGATGGCTGGTCTGCTCCACGCCCAGGGCGGCGGTGGGCTCGTCGAGGAGCAGGACCTTGGGCGAGCCCATGAGCGAGCGCGAGATCGCGACGGCCTGCCGCTGGCCGGCGGAGAGCGCCGCGACCGGCATGCGCACGTCGGGAATGCGGATCGACAGGGCCCGCATCAGATCGCGGGCCCGGCGCTCCATCTCCACCTCGTCGAGGATGCCCACCCGGTCGATCTCCCGGCCGAGGAAGAGATTGCCGACGACGTCCAGGTTGTCGCACATCGCGAGGTCCTGGTAGACGGTCGCGATGCCCAGGGTGTGGGCGTCGTGCGGGCGTTTGATCTGCACGAGCCGCCCCTCCCACTCGATGACGCCCCGGTCGGCGGGGCTGACACCGGAGATCACCTTGACGAGCGTGGACTTGCCGGCGCCGTTGTCGCCCGCCAGGGCCACCACCTCGCCGGCCCGGACCTGGAGGTCCACGTCCACGAGCGCCTGGACGCCCCCGAACCGCTTGGTGATGCCGCGCAACGCCAGCACCGGCGGATGGGCCACGGGGACCACCTCCCTCACCCGGTGAGTCCGGCCCGGTCACAGTCCGGCCGGAGCTTCGGGGTGCAGATCTGGTCGACGGTGTAGACGCCGTCCTGGACGAGCGTCCGGCCGATGTTCTCCCGTGTCACGGAGATCGGGTCGAGCAGGACCGACGGGACGTCCTCGGTGGTGGGACTGTCCACGCTCGTCGTGACGAGGGCGTCGACGTCGTTGCCGCGCGCCAGGGCGACGGCCATCGCGGAGGCCGCGTCGGTCTCCAGCCGGAACGGCTTGTAGACGGTCATGTACTGCTCGCCCTCGACGATGCGCCGCACGGCGTCGAGGTCGGCGTCCTGGCCGGTGATCGCGGGCAGCGGCGAGACCCGGGCGCTCTTGAGCGCCGCGACGACACCGGCGGCGATCGAGTCGTTGGCCGCCAGCACCCCGTCGATCCGGTTCGGGCCGAGGACGCTGATCGCCGCGGACATCTGGTCGTGGGCGTTCTCCGTACGCCACCCGAGGGTGTCGTACGACCGGGCGATCCGCACCCGGTCCTCCAGGACGGACCGGGCCCCGCCCTCGTACCAGGCGGCGTTGGGGCTCGCCGGGTCGCCGTTCATCATCACCACGCTGCCGCCGTCGGCCCTGGCGCCCATGCCCCGCAGCAGCGCCTCGCCCTGGAGCCTGCCGACCTCGCGGCCGTCGAAGCTGACGAACCCCGCGATCGGGCCCTCGGCGAGCCGGTCGTAGGCGACGACCGGGATGCCCTCCCGCTCCGCCGCCCGGACCGAGGAACGCAGGGCCTTGGGGTCGACGACGTCCAGGATGAGGACCGACACCCCCCGGGTCATCATGGACTTCATCTGCTGCCGCTGGCTCGCCGCGTCGTTCTCGGCGTTGGCGTACACCACCGTGCACTCGGAGCACAGCTCCTTCACCCGCTTCTCGATCATGGGCTTGTCGGACTGCTCCCAGCGCGGCACCGCACGGCTCGGCAGCAGCAGCCCGACGGTCAGCCCGTCGTCCCCGCCGCCCGCGCCGTCGCCGGTGCACCCGGCCAGGGACACCGCCAGCACGACCGCCAGCAGCCCGGCGGACACCCGCCACCTCGGGGCTCTCATCGCGGTCCCCTCTCCTCGGACCGGCCCCGGCCCGGGCCCCGGCCTCTGTTCCGGTCACGGTTGCGGCCGATGCCCCAGCCCCGGTCCCGGCCCAGGCCCCAGCCCGACTGCCGCTCCCGCTCCGGCTCGGCCCGCGGTTCCGGCTCGGGTTCCTCCGGGAGGTCCGGCTCCGGCTGCGGACGGGACACGACGATCTCGCTCCACACCTGCTTGCCGCCGCCGACCGGTACCGAGCCCCAGGCCGCCGAGAGGGCCTCGACCAGGAAGAGCCCCCGGCCGCCCGTCGACTCCCAGTCCACGACCACCGGCTTGGCGGGGGAGCGGGGCGAGGAGTCGCTCACCGTCACCCTGAGCCGGTCCGCCGCCAGGGTCAGATCCACCCGGACCGGGCCCTGGGTGTGCACCAGCGCGTTGGTGACCAGCTCCGACACCACCAGCAGGACGGTGTCGGCGTCGGCCACGACGTCCCACGAGCGCAGCGTGCGGGCGCTGAACCGGCGGGCGTGCATGACCGCGTCCGGCAGCCGCCACACCACCCAGCCCGCCCGCACGGGCCGGACCCGCATCCCGTCGTAGCGCAGCAGCAGCAACGCCACGTCGTCCTCGCGGCGGCCGGCCTCGCCGAGCAGTTCGTCGGCCATCCGCCCCGGGTCGGCGGGGTCGGCGGCGGCGAGCGCCTCGCCCACCAGCCGCATGCCCTCGTCCAAGTGCAGATCGGCCGACTCCACCAGGCCGTCCGTCACCAGCGCGAGCACCGAGCCCGGGGCCAGGGCGAGCGCCGTCAGCGGGAAGTCCGCCTCCTCGAGGACGCCGAGCGGGAGGCCCCCCTCGACCGCGATCTCCTCGGTGTCCCCGTCGGGATGGCGCACCAGCGGCGACAGGTGCCCGGCCCGCACGAACAGCGCGTTGCCCTCCTCCATGTCCAGCTCGACGTAGCAGCAGGTGGCGAACAGGTCGGTCTCCATGCCGACGAGCAGCCGGTTGGCGTGCGCGACGACCACGTCCGGCGGATGGCCCTCGACGGCGTAGGCCCGGACCGCCGTACGCATCTGGCCCATGATCGTCGCGGCCCCGGCGCTGTGCCCCTGCACGTCCCCGATGACCAGGGCCACCTTCCCCTCCGACAGCGCGATGACGTCGTACCAGTCGCCGCCCACCTGGAGTCCGCGCCGGGCCGGCAGGTAGCGGGCCACGGCGGTGCCCCCGGGCAGCCGGGGGAGCCGGCGGGGCAGCAGACTGCGCTGGAGCATCGTGGCGAGTTCCTGCTCGGCGTCGTAGGCGTGCGCGCGCTTCAGTGCCTGCCCCACCAGACCCGCCGTCGCGGTGAGCAGGGCCCGCTCCTCCGGGGCGAACTCGTGCGGGGCGTCCCAGCCGACCAGGCACACCCCGGCCACCCTGCTCTTCGCGGGCAGCGGCAGGACCGCGAGCCCGCCCGGGCCGATCCCCGCGAGGCCCGGTTCCAGCACGGCACCGGCCGGCCACAGGCTCATCCGCCCGTCCCGCAGCGCCGCCTGCAGCGTGGGCAGCGCGCCGACCGGCGCGTCGGGCCACTCCGAGCGCCACTCCGAACGCCACAGCTCCGGCCAGGCGGTGGCGGCCGGGGGATCGAGCACGGTGACCGCGAGCCGGTCCTCCAGCAGCTCGGCGAGCGCGACCCGGTCGGCGCCCAGCGGCTCGCGCAGCGCGGCGACCACCACACGGCTGACGTCCCGCACCGTCGTCGCGTCGTCGAGCGCGGCCGTCAGCCACTGGATGCGGGCGACGTCGCTGGCGCCGCGCCGCAGCACGGGGGCCGCGGTGACGACGCCCAGCACGCGCTGGGGAGCGCCGTCGGGGCCCTTCAGCACGCGGCTGCCCAGGCGCAGCCAGCACAGTTCACCGGTGGGTCGGCGGATACGGAACTCCAGTTCCCGGCGCCCCGGGGTCTGCGCGGACGGTTCGATGACCGACATCAGGGCCGGGACGTCCTCCGGGACGCTGTAGGAGAGCAGCGTGTCGGTCTTGCCGTCGAAACCGTCCTCGGGGATGCCGACGAGTTCCAGCAGGGCCGGGTCCGTCTCCACCAGGCCGGTGCCCGGCGTCAGGGCGAACGAGCCCACGCCCATGGCCCGCAGGGCGGAATCCAGCAGGGGGGAGGGCGCCGACCGGTCGGCCTCGCCCCGCAGCCGCCCGGCGACCGCGTCGGCGTACCGCTCCAGGAACTCCCGCTGCTCGCCCCCGAACCCCTCCCCGGGCTCGCCCACGACGACCAGGCATCCCAGCCATCCACCCGGCGCCCCCAGGGGCAGCGCCCCGAGCGGCGCGGAGACGACAGTGCCGCCCTCCCGACCGTCGACCACGGCACCCCGGAGCCACACGGCCCGACCACTCCGATAGGCCTCGCCGACGGCACCGCCATTTCCTGTGCCTGCGGTCTGAGGTGGGGGTGGAGGTGGGGGCGCGGGTGGGGGTGGGGCAGGGGGTGCGACCCGCTCCGCTTCCCGCCCAGCCGTCGTGTCGCGCTCCCGCCCGGCCGTCGTGTCGCCGCCCCCAGCCACCGGCGAGCCCGCCGAGACCCGCACGCTCCCCGTCAGCCCGTACCGCTCGGGTTCCAGCCCGGCCGCCTCCACCCGCCGGAGTTCCGCGCCGTCCTCGCTCCGTACGTACACCGCCGCCAGCACCACCCCGGCGAACGCCAGGACCCGCTCCCGCGCGGCCGGTTCCGGCGTGGGACGAGGCGGGCCGGTGTTCCCGCTCCGGGGCGCCCGCAGACCGGGGGCCGCGGCCCGGGCATCGCCGTCATGGGGCATGTCCGCGTCCACCTCCCGTCCACGCCGCAGCCACCGGCAGGTGGGAGTCCCCGGAACCCAGGCGACGACGACGCGGGCACGAGTCGGCGGTACCGGGTCACGCCTCCCATGGCGAAGCCACGCCGCACATGAGCGGCAGGGCACCCACACAACAGAATCGCACACCTGGATAACAGCGACATATGGGGCGTACGGGCTGACTCGGTCAATGTGTCGGGGCACCTGCTGCGCGACCAGAACCCCCACCCGGCCGGCCGCCCGGCTGCCCACCCTCGCCGGGCGCCTCCCCCTGCTGATGCGCGGAGTGGGAGCGGCTCGTGGGCGGGTTCCGGTCCACCGTTATGGGAGCGCTCCCACCCCGCTGCTGCGAAAGTTAGCGCCGGGCGGCGCACTTGTAAACGGTCGCCGCGCGGGGCGCCGGAATCCGATCGGGTGACGGCCGCCGCGCGCTTTGCCCGGGCTCCCACCAGACTTCGGGTGAGCGGACGGCCCGCCGACCCGGAATCCAGGAGACGGTCATGACGTGCATGCCGAGTGAAGACGCGGAGTTCCACAAGGCGATCAAGGAAGTCTTCCTCAGGTATCCGGAGGCGCAGGGCAAATACGCGCTGTCGAGCCTCGCGCTGGAAAATGAGATGGGAATCGACTGGGAGAACGAGGTCGGAGTGTCCCGGGTCGAGGACAGGGCGATCATCACCGAGTTCGTGGACCGGAAATCGGTGATCCGGATGCAGCTCTGCCTGAAGTGGAATTTCGACTACACCGAATGCCTCCACTGGATGGAGGCGAAGGAGTGACACCACTCGTCCCCCGGGTGGGCGGCGCGGCCACCGCCGTGGGCGAGCCGTGCCGGGACCCGAGGTGAGGGAACTGGCCGCTCTCGTATCGAAGTTGACTTTGCCTTCCCTTTGGGCTTGGCTGCGGCTCTGACCATTCACGATCCGGGGGGATCTCTTGAACCGCACCATCCGTGCTGCCGTCTGCGCCGTCGCCGTCACCGGTCTCGCGTTCGGCCTCAGCTCCTGTTCCGAGGCGGTCGACCAGGTCGACAAGGCGGTGGACGAGACGTACGAAGTGACCTACGAGGTCACGGGGAAGAACGTCGACTCGATCGAGTTCCACGGTGGCGGTGGCAAGGCCCTGGAGCCGAAGATCGAGTCGGTGTCGAAGCCCGAGCTGCCGTGGAAGAAGACGGTCACGCTGCGCGGCATCATGCCCGCGGCGGTCATGCCGGTCGCCGCGGATCCCGAGGGCGCCCAGGTGACCTGCAAGATCATCCACAAGGGCAAGGTGCTGGAGGAGCAGAGCGCCAAGGGCCTGGTGACCGCCGGGGGCTGCACCGCGGAGTCTCCGATCGGCAAGTGACGACGGGCCGCCCGGCGGATGGGGCGTAGTCGCCGGGCGGCACCGGGCTGCCGATCCAGCCCCAGCCCTCGATCACCACAGGCCGCCCGCGCAGCGCCGCGAACGTCCGCCTGGGCGGGCGGGCCTGGTGGACGTTCACGGGACCGGCGGCGGACCCGGTGGATGGCCCTCGCGGCCGGTCTCAGGCCGACGCGCCCCCGGCCCCCGCGCGGTCATCGCGCCGGACGTCCAACACCTGCGCCAACCATGCCAGTTGCCGGCGCACCTGCACCGCGTCACCGCCCTCGTGGCCGTTGAACGGATAGGCGTGGATCTCCTTGTCCGGGTCGGCGCCGGTCAGTTCGGCGTAACGGTTGAACGCCGCGTACGCCCCGCTCGGCGGGCACACCGTGTCGCGCAGGCCGACACCGAAGTGGGCCGGGGCCTGCGCCCGGCGGGCGAAGGAGACGCCCTCGACGTAGGACAGGGTGCGGTAGGCGGCGTGCTCGGCGCCCCGGTGGACGGAGAGGTAGGCGGCGATCTCGCCGTACGGGCCCGTGTCGGTGAGGTCCAGCGCGCGGCGGATCCCGCACAGCAGCGGCGCCGTGACCAGGAGCGCCGCCAGATCGGGGACGAGCCCCGCGACCGCCAGGGCCAGCCCGCCCCCCTGGCTGTTGCCGACGGCCACGGTCCGCGCGGGATCGACGCCGGGCAGCGCCCGCACCGCCGCGACCGCGCGCACCGCGTCCGTGATCAGGCGCCGGTAGTGGTAGTCCTCGGGAGCGAGCAGCCCCCGCACCGCCGGCCCCGGACCGCCCGGCGCGGTGCCGTACGGGTCGGGCGTGTCACCGCCGCAGCCGTACTGGTCGCCCTGGCCGCGGTTGTCCATGAGCAGATGCGCGTACCCGGCGTTGACCCAGGTCAGGCGCTCGTGCGGCAGACCCCGGCCGCGCCCGTACCCGGCGAACTCCACGACGGCGGGCAGCAGTTCACCACTACCGGCCGGCCTGCTGAACCAGGCGCGCACCGGGTCGCCCCCGAAACCCCGGAACGTCACGTCCCAACTCCGCGTCAGCCGCAGGCCCGTCTCCACCGGCCGCACCGACACCAGCGGGTCCGCCTGCCCGGCCTCCTTCAGCGTGCCCAGCCAGAACGCGTCGAAGTCGGCGGGCTCCCCGACGTCCGGGCGATGGCGCTCCAGTTCCGTCAACGGCAGGTCGAACGCGGGCACGCGGCACCTCGCAGGAGTCGGTGGTCATCCAGAAACTTGCGACGAGCAAAGGGGGGTGGGCCCCAGGGGTCTACCCAGGTGCGACAGGTTTCCAACGCGGCACAGGCGCCCCGGCCGACTACCGCAGCACCCATTGACAGCGCTTTCCCCTGCCCTTAGGTTGCCGCGAAGTTACCGGTAAGCGCTCGAAAGTTTCGGTTCCGCGTCCCATGCCCACGGGAGGCCCGAGCAATGAGCACGTCCACCACGTCGGCCCCGCCGGGCACCGAGGACCCCCCTCCGGCCCGGGCCGCCCCCCGACGACGCGGCGGCCGGACGCCCGCCCGGACCGGCTGGCGGCGGGCGCTGCGCCGCGACTGGCAGCTGTACTCGCTGGCGATCCTGCCGCTGCTGTTCTTCCTGGTCTTCCGCTATCTGCCGATGATCGGCAACGTGATCGCCTTCCGGCGCTTCGAGCCCGGGGGATCGATCTTCGGCGAGGAGTGGGTGGGCCTGCGCTATGTGCAGATGTTCCTCAGCGACCCCACCTTCTGGCAGGTCTTCCGCAACACCCTGTGGATCGGCGGGCTCACGCTGCTGTTCTGCTTCCCGATTCCGATCGTGCTGGCGCTGCTGCTGAACGAGGTTCGCCGGCGCTCCCTGAAGCGGTTCGTGCAGTCCGTGTCGTACCTCCCGCACTTCCTGTCGATCGTGATCGTCGCGGGCATCACCCTGCAGATGCTGGCCAGCGACGGCCCGGTCAACCACGTCCTCGGCTGGTTCGGCCACGAACCGATCCGCTTCATCCAGGAACCCGAGTGGTTCCGCACGATCTACGTCGGCTCGGAGATCTGGCAGACGGCCGGCTGGGGCACGATCCTCTACCTCGCCGCGCTCACCACCATCGACGAGGACCTCTACGAGGCCGCGCGCATCGACGGGGCCAACCGCTGGCAGCAGATCTGGCACGTCACCCTGCCCGGCATCCGCCCCACCATGGTCACGCTGCTGATCCTCAACATCGGCACGTTCATGGCGGTCGGCTTCGAGAAGGTCCTGCTGCTGTACAACCCGCTGACGTACCCCACCGCCGACGTCATCTCGACCTACGTCTACCGGGCCGGCGTCGAGTCCAACAGCTTCAGCTACGCCGCCGCCATCGGGCTGTTCGAGGCGATCATCGGCCTGGTCCTCATCACGTCCGCCAACCAGCTCTCACGCCGCACAGTGGGGACCAGCCTGTGGTGAAGCCGAGCCGCTCCTACCGGGTCTTCCAGGGCGTCAACGGGGTGGTCCTCACGCTCGTCGTGCTGGTGACCCTGTACCCCTTCGTCAACATCCTCGCGCGGTCCTTCAGCGGGGAGCGCCAGATCCGCGCGGGTGAGGTGACCCTGCTGCCCAAGGGGTTCAACCTCACCACGTACGAGATCGTGTTCCAGGACGCGATGTTCTGGCGGAACTACGGCAACACCGTGCTGTACACGGTCGTGGCGACGGCCGTGGCCATGGTGCTGACGACGTGTTACGCCTACGTCCTGTCGAAGAAGCACCTCAAGGGCCGTGGTGTCCTCGTCGGCATCGCTGTGTTCACCATGTTCTTCACCGGCGGGCTGATCCCGAACTACATCCTGGTCACCAGCCTCGGCCTGAAGAACAGCGTGTGGGCGATCGCCCTGCCGAACGCGATCAGCGTGTTCAACCTGCTGGTGATGAAGGCGTTCTTCGAGAACCTGCCGACGGAACTGGAGGAGGCCGCGCAGATCGACGGCCTGAGCACGTACGGCATCCTGCTCAGGATCGTGCTGCCGCTGTCCAAGGCGGTCGTGGCGACGATGGTCCTCTTCTACTCGGTGTCCTTCTGGAACTCCTGGTTCAGCGCCTTCCTCTACATGGACCGGACGGATCTGATGCCCGTCACCGTCTACCTCCGCAACCTCATCCAGGGCGCCACCGGCGGCGGCAACGCGGGCGCCGGCACCGAGCAGCTCAGCCAGGTCGGCGCGAACATCCAGTCGGTCACCATCGTCCTGACCGCCCTGCCGATCCTCTGCGTGTACCCGTTCGTCCAGCGCTACTTCGTCTCGGGCGTGATGCTCGGCGCGGTCAAGGGCTGACGCCGCCTCCTCCCTCGCCTACGGAACAAAGGAGTCTCCGTGCAGAACGCAGGACAGCTGTCGCGGCGCCAGATACTCGCCGCCGCCGGGTTCGTCGGACTCGCCACGGTCGCCGGCTGCGGCAGCGGGGACGACGGCGGCGACACGAAGGACCTGTCGAAGAAACAGAACGGCGCGATGAAGAACTACCGGGCCGGACAGCAGTTCAAGGCGTCCGAGCCGCTCGCCTTCTCCGTGCTGCACAACAACAACCCCGTGTATCCGATGAAGAGCGGCTGGCGGTTCTGGAAGGAGGTCACCAAGCGCACCGGCGTCACCCTCAAGCCGGTCGACGTCCCGCTCGCCGACTACGAGAAGAAGCGCAGCGTCCTCATCGGCGCCGGGGACGCCCCGTTCATCATCCCCAAGACGTACCACCCCTCCGAGGTCGCCTTCGTCTCCTCCGGCGCCATCCTCGCCGTCAGCGACTACGTCGACCTCATGCCCAACTTCCGCGACAAGGTCCGCAAGTGGAAGCTGGAGCCCGAACTCGACTCCATCCGCCAGTCCGACGGCAAGTACTACCTGCTGCCCGGCCTGCACGAGAGGCCCAAGCCCGGCTACTCGCTGTCCTTCCGCACGGACGTCCTCGACCGGCACGGCCTCGGCCTGCCCACCACCTGGGACGAGGTGTACGACGTCCTCAAGGCGCTCAAGGAGGAGTACCCCGGCAAGTACCCCCTCTCCGACCGCTGGAGCACCAACACCCCGTTCCCCTGCGGCGCCCTGTTCAGCTACCTCGGCCAGGCCTTCGGCGTCAGAGCCGGCTGGACCTACGACAACATCGACTTCGACCACAAGGCGCAGAAGTACGTCTTCACCGGCGCCCAGGACGCCTACCGCCAGATGGTCGAGTACCTCCGCAGGCTCGTCGCCGAGAAGCTCATGGACCCCGAGAGCTTCAGCCAGACCGACGACCAGGCCGTGCAGAAACTGCTCGCCGAGAAGTGCTACGCGATGAGCGCCAACCCGCAGGAGCTGGTGCAGAACTACCGCTACAACCTGGAGAAGCAGGTCAAGGGCGCGAAGATCGAGATGGTCCCGGTGCCGATCGGGCCCGCCGGGCCGGTCGTGCTGGGCGGCAGCCGGCTGGAGAACGGCGTGATGATCTCCAGCAAGGCACTCAAGAGCGACAGCTTCGTCGCCATGATGCAGTTCGTGGACTGGCTCTGGTACTCCGACGAGGGCCAGCGGCTGGCCCGCTGGGGCGTCGAGGGCGTCACCTACACCCGCTCGGGAAGCCGGTACGAGCTGAAGCCCGGCATCAGCCTCATGGGCTCCGACCCGGACGCGCCGAAGGACATGCAGAAGGACTTCGGCTTCTACAACGGCGTCTTCGCCTACGGCGGCAGCTGGGAGCTGGTCTCCTCGATGTTCAGCCCGGACGAGCAGAAGTTCCAGGACGCCATGGCCCAGCGCAGGCAGCTGCCCATCGGCCCGGCCCACCCGCTGCAGTCCTTCGAACAGGAGCAGGCGACCCTCTGGGAGACCCCGCTGAAGGACACCGTCATCCAGAACACCCTCCGGTTCGTCCTCGGCAAGCGGCCGCTGTCTGAGTGGGACGACTACGTCTCCGAGCTGAAGTCGAAGAACATGCAGCAGTTCGTCGACCTGCACAACAAGGCGTACGAGCGGTTCAAGAAGGAGAACGGGTGATCCGCGTCCCCGACTCGCCGAGCGGCCGGCTCACCGACGCCTGGCACCAGCGCGCCGGCACCGGCCGCCCCGGCCCCGCCCCCCGCCGCGACCACCAGGACCCGGGACGGCTCGACACCCCGCGCGAGGCCGCCGAGCCCGCGCGCACCCACCGGCGGCCGACCGCCGAGGACAGCCGGGCCGACCGGCCCCTCACCCTGAGCCGCCACGAGGTCCCGCTCGTCGAGCCCACCCCGGTCGACGAGGACCCCCCGCCCCGGTGGGACGACCGGCGCCCGCTCGGCCGGGAGACGGCGGCATGAGCACCGTGCGGGCCTCCGACTTCGGCACCGGGACCCTCTCCCGCGCCTCCGCCCTGGTCCACACCGTCCTGACCGTCGAGGCGCTGCTGCTCCTGACCGCCTCCCCGGGCCTGGCCGGACTGCTCCTGCTCGGCCCCGACCCGGCCAACCTCCCCCTCGCGGCCCTGTGCCTGCTGCCCCTCGGACCGGCCCTGTCCGCCGCCCTCTACGCCCTCCACCACCGCAGCCGCGACCTCACCGAGCTGCGCCCGGCCCGCGCCTACCTGCGCGGCTGGCGGCTCAACGCCCTGCCGGCGCTGAAACTGTGGACCCCCCTGCTCGCCTGGCTGACGGTCATCGCCTTCACCCTCACCCACTTCGCCGCCACCGGCCTGCCCGGCTGGTGGGCGGTCCTGCTCGCGGCGATCGGCGCCGGTTCCCTCCTCTGGGGCGCGCACGCCCTCGTCCTCACCTCGCTCTTCGCCTTCCGTGCCCGGGACACCGCCCGCCTCGCCGGGTACTTCCTGCTCCGGCACGGCCGCGCCACCCTCGCCGCCGCCTCCCTGCTCGTCCTGACGGCCGCGCTGACCGCCCTGCTGACGGAGGCCCTGCCCGCCCTGCTGGCCGCTCCGCTGCTGCTGTCCCTGCTGCACGGCAGCCGCTCGGTGATCACCGAGACCCAGGAGGAGTTCACCGCATGACCGCGCCACGCACCCCGAAGATCCCGTACGGCGGCGACTACAACCCGGAGCAGTGGCCCGAGGAGGTCTGGGACGACGACCACCGCCTGTTCACCCGGGCCGGCATCGACACCCTCACCGTCGGCGTCTTCATCTGGTCCCTCACCCAACCTGCCCCCGACACCTACGACTTCACCGTGCTGGACCGCATCCTCGACCGGGCGGCCGCCGAGGGCCGCCGGGTCTGCCTGGCCACCGGCACCGCCGCCCTCCCGCCCTGGCTGGCCAAGCGCCACCCCGAGGTCAACCGCACAGACTTCGAGGGCCGCCGCCACCGCTACGGCCAGCGCCACAACTTCTGCCCCAGCTCCCCGGCGTACCGCGAACACGCCACCGCGCTCGCCTCCCGCCTCGCCGAACGGTACGCGCACCACCCGGCCCTGCTCGCCTGGCACATCAACAACGAGTACGGCGGCGCCTGCTACTGCGACCTGTGCGCCGAGGCGTTCCGGACGTGGCTGCGGGACCGGCACGGCACCCTCGACGCCCTGAACGACGCCTGGTGGACCACCTTCTGGTCGCACCGCTACACCGACTGGGACCAGATCGAGCCGCCGAACGCCCTCACCGAGCACTGGCGCGGCCCGGACCACACCGCCTTCCAGGGCATCACCCTCGACTACTTCCGGTTCACCACCGACGCCCTCCTCGGCTGCTTCCTGGCCGAGAAGGAGGTGATCCGCGCCCACGACCCGGACACGCCCGTCACCACCAACTTCATGGGCACCTTTCGCCCCCTCGACTACCACCGCTGGGCGCCGCACCTCGACTTCGCCTCCTGGGACAACTACCCGCCCCTGGACGCCCCGCCGACCCGGCCCGCCCTCGCCCACGACCTGATGCGCGGCCTGAAGGACGGCGCCCCCTTCTGGCTGATGGAGCAGACCCCGTCCACCACCGCGTGCCGGGACGTCAACCCGCTCCGGCGCCCCGGCGAACTCCGCCTCGCCACCTTCCAGGCGATCGCCCACGGCGCGGACGCCGCCCTCTACTTCCAGATGCGGGCCTCACGCGGCGCCTGCGAGAAGTACCACGGGGCGGTCATCGGCCACGCGGGCCGCGACGACACCCGGGTCTTCCGCGAGGCGGCCGAACTGGGGCGCGAGCTGGAGGCGCTGGGGGACCGGACCCTGGGCGCCCGCACCCCGGCCCGCACCGCCCTGCTCTTCGACTGGGACAGCTGGTGGGCCCTGGAGATCTCCGACGGCCCGTCCCGGCTGGTCAAGTACCCGGACGTGGTCCACGCCTACTACCGGGCCGCCCGCGCGGCCGGCGCCGACGTGGACGTCGTCCCGCAGACCGCCGACCTCACCCCCTACGACGTCGTCCTCGCCCCCGCCCTCCACCTGGTCAAGGGCGACCTCGCCACCCGGCTCGAAGCCGTGGCCGCACGCGGCGGCACGGTCCTCGCCACCTTCCTCTCCGGCCGCGTCGACGCACACGACCGCGCCTTCCCCACCGACGTCCCCGGCCCGCTCGCGCCCCTCATGGGCGTCCGCGTGGACGAATGGGACGCCCGCCCGCCGGAGTTCACCCAGCCCGTTCCCGAACTGGGGAGCGAGGCCCGGCTCGTCTTCGAGATCGTGCTGCCGCGCGGCGCCGAACCGGTCGCCACCTACGGCACCGACTTCTACGCCGGCACCCCGGCCGTGACCCGCAACCCGTTCGGCGCGGGCGAGGCCTGGTACGTCGCCACCGCCCTCGACCAGCCGGGCGTCGACCAGGTCGTACGCCGGATCCTGACCCGCCACGACCTCCTCGGCCCCTACGCCGGACACCCGGCGGTGGAGACCGCCACCCGGGTCGCCCCCGACGGCACCCGCCTGCTCTTCCTCCTCAACCACGCTTCCGAACCGGCCCGCCTGACCGCCCACGCCACCGCCACCGACCTGCTCACCGGCAAGCGGGTGGACCGCGGCGAACCCCTGGTCCTCGACCCCTTGGGCGTCGCGGTCCTTCAGTAGATGCGCCGCCCATGTGCGTCGGGCACACCCGACTTCCGGAAGAAGTAGCTGTTGATCTGATCGCGCCACTCGCGGGCGCTGCGGAGCTGCTCCTCGAAGAGCTCCGTCACCCGCCTGTGGCGCGCGGGGTCGACGAGGCCCCCGAGCCCGGCCCACACCTCCCGGGCCGCCTCCACCTCCTCGACCCCTTCGAAGTGCGTGTCGTAGATGTGCTGGATCACCGTCTTCCCGCTCGTCAGCCGGTGTGCGTACGACACGTGGTGGAAGAACAGCAGCAACTCGTCGGGGCAGCTGTCCGCGGACTCGTACACCTCGGCCCACGGCTTGCCGTACTGCCCGGCGTACCCTGTGCCGGTCGCCACGCTGCGGTCGACACCGACCCCGTCCCGGTCGGCGAAGTGGTACGTCCCCCACGGGCTGTACTCGTACCCGTCCACGCTCGGCCCGTAGTGGTGCCCCGGCTGCACCATGAACCCCACGCCCAGGGGAGCGGTGTACTTCTCGTACGTCCGCCACGAACCGTCCAGGACCGCGTGCAGCCCGGCCGCCGGTCCCGGCCCGAAGGTGAGCCGGATCCACTCGTCGAGGACCGCGCCCGGATCGGCGTCCGGCTGCCAGGCCAGCCGGCCGAAGGTGTACAGGTTGGCCTGGGCGAGAGGGTGCCCGGTCCAGAACGGGTCGTCGCCGGCGTTGGACACGGCGACCAGCCCGCCCCGCGCCGACTCCCCGACCGACGCGCCCGGTTCGACCGGGAAGCCCAGCACTTCGCCCCACATCGGCCCCAGCCAGCACACGTGCCGCTGCTGCCCGGTGTACTCCTGGGTGACCTGCAGCTCCACCGCGAGCCGGGTGCGCGGCATGGCCCCGATCAGCGGCGAGACGGGTTCCCGCACCTGGAAGTCCATCGGCCCGTGCTTCACCTGGAGCACCGCGTTCCGGGCGAACCGCCCGTCCAGCGGCACGAAGTGGTCGTACGCGGCGCGCGCCCGGTCGGTCGTGCGGTCCCGCCAGTCCTGGCGGTGGTCGTAGACGAACGCCCGCCAGTGCACCGTGCCGCCGAACGGCTCCAGCGCCGCCGCCAGCAGGTTGGCGCCGTCGGCGTGGCTGCGGCCGTACGCGAACGGCCCCGGCTGCCCCTCCGAGTCGGCCTTCACCACGTACCCGCCGAAGTCCGGGATCGCCTCGTACACCCGCCGTGTCGCCTCGGTCCACCAGGAGCGCACGGCCCCGTCCAGCGGATCGGCCGTGGGCAGCCCGCCGAGCAGGAGCGGCGCGGCGAAGGAGACCGACAGGTGGGTGCGGATGCCGTACGGCCGCAACGCCCCGGCGATCGCGGCCACGTCACCGATCCGGTCGGTCAGCAGCCGCGCCTCGGCCGCGTGCACGTTGACGTTGTTCACGGAGACCGCGTTGATCCCGCACGCCGCCAGCAGCCTGCCGTACGCCCGCACCCGCTCCAGGTCGCCGCGCGCCCGGCCGTCCTCCCAGAACAGCGAGCCACCCGCGTACCCGCGCTCCACCTGCCCCATGACCGGGTGCACGGCCACGTTGTCCCAGTGGTCGAGCATGCGCAGGGCGAGCGCCGGGCGGTGCGTGTGCCGCGGCCGCTCACCGGTGAAGGCCGCCTCCCCGAGCCGCACGACGTGGAACAGCCCGTACAGCAGCCCCCGCCCACCGGAGGCGGTCACGGTCGTCGTGCCGCCCTCGCAGGCGACCGTGAAGCCCTCGTCGCCGAGGCCGTCCGCGCCGAGGCCGAGGACCAGGTCGTACGGGCCGTCGTCCGACGCGTCCCGCACCACCCGGCCCCCGAACCGCCGGCAGGCCTCGGCCACCTCCCCGTGCACCGTCTCCACCAGCGGACCCGATCCCCGGATCAGCGTCCGCCGGCCGCCAACCGCCCGGAAGGCGCCGGGCGGCAGCCAGGCCGGGTCGACACCCTCGGGCAGGACGGGCACGGGAAGCGGCATGAGACCCCCAACTCACTTGTTCAGCCGAGCAGTTCGACCTCCGCCAGGGTCGCCTCACCGTCGAGGACCAGGCGGTACCTCTCGTACGTACCCGGCGACCTCACGGAGAACGCGCGGGTCTGCCGGTCCCAGGCGAAGGACTCCCCGGAGCGCCGGTCCAGCGTCCGCCAGGTCTCACCGTCGAAGGAGCCCTGGAGCGTCCAGCCGCCCGGTGCCTTCGCCCGGTCCGCCGACGACGTCAGGGTGTACTGGACGGCCTCGGCGCCCTCGCCGGCCGGCAGGTCCACGGACGTCACCGCCGCGTCCGTGGCCGACGTGTCGTCGAACAGGGCGCCCTCACCCTCCAGCACGTCCGCGCGCGGCGAGGGCACCTCGTCGTCCCGGGTGATCGACACGGGCGCGGCGTCCTTGCCCGTGCCCCAGGACGACGGCCTCGGACCCATGTCGAATTCCAGGACACCGCCCTTGGCGACCACCGAGTGCGGCAGCGAAGTCTTCGACCACGTACGGCCGTTGACCTTCAGCCCCTGCACGTAGACGTTCTCCGCGCTGTTGCGCGGCGCCTTCACCACCAGCTCGCGCCCGTTCTCCAGGTGCACGGTCGCCTTCTCGAACAGGGGCGAGCCGATCGCGTACTCGCCGCTGCCCATCACCAGCGGATAGAAACCGAGCGCGGAGAACAGGAACCAGGCCGACTGCTCGCCGTTGTCCTCGTCGCCGTGGTAGCCCTGCCCGATCTCACTGCCGGTGTACAGCCGGGACAGCACCTCGCGGACGTTCTTCTGCGTCTTCCAGGGCTGCCCGGCCGCGTCGTACATGTAGAGGGCGTGGTGGGCGACCTGGTTGGAGTGCCCGTACATGCCCATCCGCACGTCGCGCGCCTCGGTCATCTCGTGGATGACACCGCCGTAGGAGCCGACGAACTCGGGGGAGGCGGTCTCCGGGGTGGAGAGGTACTCGTCGAGCTTGTCGGCGAGGCCCTTGCGCCCGCCGTACAGGTTGGCCAGGCCCCGGCTGTCCTGCGGGGCGGTGAAGGCGTAGCCCCACCCGTTGGTCTCGGTGTAGTCGTGGCCCCAGACCCGCGGGTCGTACTTCGCGGACTCGACCCGCCAGTCGCCCTTCGCGTCACGGCCCTGGAAGAACCCGGCCTTCTCGTCGAAGAGGTTCACGTAGTCGCGGGCCCGGTCCAGGAAGTACTCCGACTCCTCCTTGTAGCGCCGCTCACCGGTCTCCTCGTACAGCTTCCGGCCCATGCGGGAGATGCCGTAGTCGTTGAGGTAGCCCTCCAGCGCCCAGGACAGGCCCTCGTGGGTCTCGGTGCTCGTGTAGCCGAGGAACGGGGAGGTGGCCATGCCCTTGCGGCCGACGCCCGAGTTCGGCGGGACGACCGTCGCGTTCTTCACGGCCGCGTCGTACGCCGCCTTCGCGTCGAAGTCGACGCCCTTGACGTACGCGTCCGCGAACGCCACGTCCGACGAGGTGCCCGTCATCAGGTCCGCGTAGCCCGGGGAGGACCAGCGGGAGGTCCAGCCGCCGTCCTTGTACTGCTGCACGAACCCGTCGACCAGCTCGCCCGCCCGGGACGGCGTCAGGAACGAGTACGCGGGCCAGGTGGTCCGGTAGGTGTCCCAGAACCCGTTGTTGACGTACACCTTGCCGTCGACGATCTTCGCGCCGGTGTGCGTCGGGGTGTCCGGCTTCGGCATGGGGGAGAAGGGCGAGGCGTACCGGTACGTCCCGTCGACCTTCTCGAACCCCGAGTTCGGGTACAGGTAGAGCCGGTACAGGCTGGAGTACAGCGTCGTCAGCTGGTCGGGAGTCGCCCCCTCGACCTCCACCTTGCCGAGCAGCCGGTCCCACTGCCGCTGGGCGCTCTTCTTCACCGCCTCGAAGGACCGGCCCTCCGGGATCTCCTGGCGCAGGTTGTCCTCGGCCTGGTCGACGCTGATCAGCGAGGTCGCCAGCCGCAGGGTGACGGTCCGGTCCTCGCCGGCCTTGAAGCGCAGATAGCCCTTCACACCGCTGGAGTCGCCCTCGGCCACCGGCTTGTCGAACTCGCCGTAGACGAACAGCCGGGTCGCGCCCGTCGACAGCCCGGACTTCACGTCCGAGTAGCCGGTGACGATCCCGTTCTCCTCGTCGAGGGTCAGCCCCGCCTGGTCGGTCACATTGTCGAAGAGGACGCTCGCCTCGTCGCCCGGGTAGGTGAAGCGCAGCGCCGCCGCGTGGTCCGTCGGCGCCATCTCGGCCTTCAGCCCGTTCTCGAACCGCACCCCGTAGTAGTAGGGCCGCGCGATCTCGTTCTCGTGCCGGAAGGCCAGCTCCCGCGCCTCCCGCCCGTACTCCGGGGTCCCGCCGGCCACGGACGGCATCACCTGGAAGGTCTGCCGGTCGCCCATCCAGGGGCTCGGCTCGTGGCTCGCGCTGAACGCCTGGATCGTCGGCAGGTTGTCCGCGTTGTTCGCACGTGCGTAGTCGTACAGCCAGCTCAGCGAACCCGCGTTGGTCACCGGCGTCCAGAAGTTGAAGCCGTGCGGGACCGCCGTCGCCGGGAAGTTGTTGCCGCGCGAGAAGCCGCCGCTGGAGTTCGTGCCGCGGGTCGTCACCGCGTAGTCCGACAGATGCGCCTTCGGCCGCTCGGGCGCGACGGAGTCGATGCTCACGTCGTCCAGCCAGCCGCGGAACCTCGCCGGGCCCTTGGGGGAGTCGTACGCCACCAGGATCCGGTCCACGGTCTTCCCGGCCGCCACCGACCCGATCCGCGCGACCACGTTGTTCCACTGGTTGACGTAGAGGATCTTCGCCGCACCCTGCCCCCGCGGGGTCAGCGGGAAGCCGTGCTGGTCGGTGGCGCGCAGCTCGCTCAGATGGGTGCCGTCGGTGAAGGCCAGGTCGACGGAGACGTTCGTCGCGTCGTAGTCGAGGTCGCCGTCCGCCATCGACGGGAAGATCCGGTACGACAGCCGCGTGTTCCGGCCGACGGCCACGTTCACGTCGAAGACCTTGTTGTACGAGTACGCCCGCCCGTCGGCGGTGTGGCGGCCGGCGTAACGCAGGGCCCGCTTTCCGGTGAACCCGGCGCCCGCCTTGGCGGTGGGGGAGCCGCTCGGGCCGCGGTCGACGAGGGAGAGCATGTCCTGCGGGACGGGCCCGTCATCGCCGCCCGTGGACAGCTGGAGGTCGGCGATCTGAAGGATCTCGCCGCCGTTGTTGCCGGTGACCTCCAGCCGGAAGTGCCGGTACTCGGCGGGTTCCGCCAGGTCGTACGTCTTGGTCAGGAACCGCTCCGGGAACGACTCGCCCGAGCGGGTGTCGAGGGTCTTCCAGTCCGTGCCGTCGGCGGAGCCCTTCAGGGTCCAGTCCTTCGGGTCGCGCTCGTCGTGGTCGTTGGCCGACGTCACTGCGTAACGCACCACTTTGGCTGGTTTGTCCAGGTCTAACTCGGCCCAGCCGGTGGGTTCGAAGGTGAGCCACTTGGTGCTGGGCTCGCCGTCGACGAGGTTCTCCTTCACCTCGCCGCCGCCGGTGTTCTCGGCGCTGGCCCGGACGTCGGTGACGTGGTCGGTGACGTTGCCCGGTATGCCGCTGCTGTAGCCGCCGTCCACGCCCGAGGCCCGCTTGCCGCCGTCCGGTGCCGTGTCGACGGTGTTCTGCCAGTCTGGAACCGGGTCATCCGCCTCGAAGGAGGACATGAACTTCCGGTCGGGGGTCTCGGGGGCTCCGGGCAGTGCGACCGCGACGCCCTGTGAGCCCAGGGCCAAAGCGAAGGCGGTCGCCGACACGACCGCCGTGCCCCATCTGTGCCGAGCTTTCCGCTGCATCAACGGGTACCCTCCCTGCGCAGTGGACAACGTTGTCAACTTCGATGCGCAAGGACCAGTAGTTGCCCAAGTCATGAGGAGTGTCAAGGGTGTTGCCTGTGGCATTCGGGGGCCATGACCGGGATATTTCCACCGGAGAACACACAGGCCGCTCATACTTCCGCGAGGTCTCAACTCGGATAAGACCCACGGCCAACCTTGTGTTCGATCTTGATCCGCCGGCGGGAAGTGGACTATACCTGTCGGACGCTTCACACGATCCGCACGTCAGCGCCCGCACGTCAGCACCCGCACTTTCCTGCACGACCCAGCTTGACCCGATCGCGGTGCCGGGAAGGATCCGGTTCACCGCCTGAGTCCTGGAGAAGGCGAGGACTTGAGCATGGGATCCACTTCCGCCGAGAACCACGGCACCGAGGGTGTCGGCCGCCGTGATCTGATCAAAAGGTCCGCCGCGCTCGGGCTGATCTCCGTCCCCACGATGAGTTTCCTGTCCGCCTGCGCCAGCAGCGGCGGCGGCGACAGCGGTGACAAGGCCAAGGCCGGCAAGAAGACCGCGAAGAACCCGCTCGGCGTCAATGACACCGCGGGCATGGAATTCGTCCTGTTCGACGGCGGTTTCGGCAAGGAGTACGCCGAGGACGCCGTGAAGATCTACGAGAAGAACTTCCCCGAGGCGAAGGTGAAGTTCTCCGCCACCCAGAAGATCCAGTCCACCCTCCAGCCCCGCTTCAACCAGGGCACTCCGCCCGACCTCGTCGACAACTCCGGCGCCGAGCAGATGGACATGGGCATCCTCTCCAGCAAGAACCAGCTCACCGACCTCACCCCGCTGCTGGACGCGCCCTCCTACGACGACCCGGGCAAGAAGGTCCGCGACACGCTGCGCCCCGGCATCGTGGAGATGGGCCAGCTGGACGGCGACCCGGTCTGGATCCTTTACTACGCCTACACCGTCTACGGCGTCTGGTACTCGCAGAAGGCCCTGGACTCGCTCGACGAGCAGTACCCCGAGACCTGGGACCAGATGCTCGCGGTCTGCGAGAAGGCCAAGAAGAAGGGCATGGCGGGCTGGACGTACGCGGGCAAGTACCCGTACTACCTGCCCTTCTCCCTCTACCCCATGATCGGCAAGGTCGGCGGCCGAGAGGTCCTCGACGCCATCGACAACCTGGAGCCGAACGCCTGGAAGCACCCGGCCGTCAAGGCCTGCTTCGACGCGTACTACGAGCTCTACAAGAAGGGCTACGTGCTCAAGGGCACCCCCGGCCTGGACCACATCCAGTCGCAGACCGCCTGGGCCGAGGGCAAGGCGCTGTTCATCCCGAACGGCTCCTGGGTGGAGAACGAGTCGGCCAACGTCATCCCGAAGGACTTCGACCTGGCCGTCTCCGCGCCCACCGGCATCGACTCCTCCGACAAGATGCCCTTCGGCACCATCTGGGCCTCCGGCGGTGAGCCCTTCATCGTCCCGGCCAAGGCGAAGAACGCCGAGGGCGGCATGGAGCAGCTGCGCATCATGCTCAGCGAGGCGTCCTCGAAGAACTTCACCAGCAAGGTGAAGTCGCTGACCGCGTACAACGGCGGCACCGACGGAATCGCCCTCACCCCCGGTCTCAAGTCGGGCGTCGCGGCCCTGGAGAAGGCGGGCGAGAACGTGGTGAACCCGCGTATGCAGGACTGGTACGTCCAGTTGCAGAAGGAGAAGATCGGCGTCTCCGGCCTCGGCGAGATGATGGCCGGCCGCCTCACTCCCGCCGAGGCCATCAAGAAGATCCAGGCTTTCGCCGACGAGACCGCCAAGGACACCTCGATCAAGCACTACAAGCACCAGTAACAGCACCGGAAACCCAATTTCCGCAACGGCACCGGAGTGGCGATGCAGCACGGCAAGTACCGGTTCATCGTGGGCTTCCTCGCGCTGCCCCTGGGACTGTACGCGCTCTTCGTGGTCTGGCCGTTCATCCAGTCCATCTACTACTCGTTCACGGACTGGACCGGCCTGAGCCCCGAATTCAAGATGGTCGGTTTCGACAATTACAGCCGGATGCTCGACGACGAGATCTTCTGGAAGTCGTTGCAGCACAGCTTGCTGTTCGCCCTCCTGCTGCCGGTGGTGACGATCGGCCTCGCGCTGTTCTTCGCCTTCATGATCAACGTGGGCGGCAGAAAGAGAAAGAACGGCCCGGTGATCACCGGTGTCCGCGGCTCCTCCTTCTACAAGATCGTCTATTTCTTCCCGCAGGTCCTCTCGATCGCCATCGTCGCGCTGCTGTTCGCGTTCGCGTACAACCCGGACAGCGGCGCGATCAACTCGATCCTGCGCGGCATCGGCCTCGACAACGTCCAGCCGTTGTGGCTCGGCGACCCGGACCTGGCGCTCTGGGCCGTGATGGCGGTCCTCGTCTGGTCCACCGTCGGCTTCTTCGTGGTCCTCTTCTCCGCCGGCATGGCCTCCATCCCGGCGGAGATGTACGAGGCGGCGCTGCTGGACGGCGCGAACCGCTTCACCACGTTCTTCCGCGTCACCCTGCCGCTGCTGTGGGACACCGTGCAGTCCGGCTGGGTCTACATGGGCATCCTCGCCCTGGGCGCCGAGTCGTTCGCGGTCGTGCAGATCATGACGACCGGGCCGGGCGGTCCCGACTACTCGACCACCGTCATGGTCCTGTACGTGTACCAGAAGGCGTTCCGGGACGGGCAGGCCGCCTACGCCACCACCATCGGTGTCGCCCTGCTCGTCGTCACGCTGGCCTTCGCCGCCGTGGTGATGCGGCTGGGCCGTCGCGAGCGGCTGGAGTACTGACCGATGAAGACGACCGAAACCCCCGCGCCGCTCCCGGCCGAGTCCGGAGCCCCGATCACCAAGACGGACATCAAGCCGCCCCCTCCCCTGAAGGAGAAGAAGGAGGGCACGGTCCTCAACGTCTTCTCCCACGGCGTCCTGGTCATCTGGGCGTTCATGGTGGTCATGCCGCTGCTGTGGGCGGTCATGACGTCCTTCAAGGACGACCGTTCCATCTTCAGCTCGCCCTGGTCGCTCCCGGACTCCCTGCACTTCGACAACTGGTCGCGGGCGTGGACCCAGGCCAACATGAGCGACTACTTCCTCAACACGGTCCTCGTGGTGGGCGGTTCGCTCATCGGCACGCTCGTCCTCGGCTCGATGGCGGCCTATGTCCTGGCCCGCTTCGACTTCCCGGGCAACCGGTTCATCTACTACCTGTTCATCGGCGGCATGAGCTTCCCGATCATGCTCGCGCTGGTCCCGCTGTTCTACGTCGTGAACAACATGGGCCTGCTGAACACCATCCACGGCCTGATCCTGGTCTACATCGCCTACTCGCTGCCGTTCACGGTGTTCTTCCTGACGGCGTTCTTCCGCACGTTGCCGACGTCGATCGCCGAGGCGGCCTTCGTCGACGGCGCGTCCCACAGCCGCACGTTCTTCCAGATCATGCTGCCCATGGCCAAGCCGGGCCTGATCAGCGTCGGCATCTTCAACTTCCTGGGCCAGTGGAACCAGTACATGCTGCCCACGGTCCTCAACACGGACCCCGATAAGCGGGTTCTCACCCAGGGCCTGGTCCAGCTGGCCGTCAGCCAGGGTTACAAGGGCGACTGGTCGGGTCTCTTCGCGGGTCTGGTGATGGCGATGCTGCCGGTTCTCGCCGCGTACGTCATTTTTCAGCGGCAGGTGGTGCAGGGTCTCACGGCAGGGGCGCTCAAGTAGCACGGGCCGCCGCAGCCGCTGCCGGGTGGGTCCGCAGCCCGGCGCAGCGGGGTGCCGCTTCTTTGGGACGGGTGCCGCCCTCAGCGGCACGATTGCCCGCAGCTAGGCGGGGCGGGCGGCCCGCAGCCAGGCGGGACGGGCGGCCCGCAGCCAGGCGGCGGGCCCCGCGGCGACGGGTCTGCGGCGGCAGCCGAGACGCGCCCGCACCCGCGAGACGGCGCAAGGGGCCGTGTCGGGGGGTGTCCGCCCGCAGCGGTTGGCGCGTCAACGGACAGCGAGTCGGTACGCAACCCCATCGCGCCGTTCCGAGGACGGACACCCCCCGGCGCGGCCCCGCCCCTCCACCCGGCGTAGGCGAAAGACGCGCACCCTCACCGCCGGAAGCCCCCGTAGCCGTCCGCGACGGTATGCGTACACCCCGGAATCAGTTCAACCTCTTGACGGGAGGCAACCCGAACGGCTCAGCTTAGAGTTCACTAGTTGGACATAGACGGGGTCTCATCGAAGCGGCCCCGTGCGCAGGAGGTCGTCGTGGAGACTCCGGGGTCGCAGTCGTCACTGCACCGAGCCAACCTGGAGCGGGTCGTACGAGCCGTGCGCCTGGCGGGCTCCCTCACCCAGGCCGAGATCGCGCGGACGACAGGCCTGTCCGCGGCGACGGTGTCCAACATCGTCCGCGAGCTCAAGGACAGCGGAACCGTCGAGGTCACCCCCACCTCGGCCGGCGGCCGCAGGGCCCGCAGCGTGTCGCTGAGCGGCGCCGCCGGCATCGTCATAGGCGTGGACTTCGGCCACACCCACCTCCGCGTCGCCATCGGCAACCTCGCCCACCAGGTCCTGGCCGAGGAGTCCGAGCCCCTCGACGTCGACGCCTCGTCGACCCAGGGCTTCGACCGCGCGGAACAGCTGGTCACCCGCCTGATCGAGGCCACCGGCGTCGACCGCACCAAGATCGCCGGCGTCGGCCTCGGCGTCCCCGGCCCGATCGACGTGGAGTCGGGCACCCTCGGCTCGACCGCCATCCTCCCCGGCTGGACCGGCACCAAGCCCGCCGAGGAGCTCCGCGGCCGCCTCGGCGTCCCCGTGCACGTCGACAACGACGCCAACCTCGGCGCCCTCGGCGAGATGGTCTGGGGCAGCGGCCGGGGCGTCCGCGACCTGGCGTACATCAAGGTCGCCAGCGGTGTCGGCGCCGGCCTGGTGATCAACGGAAAGATCTACCGGGGCCCCGGCGGCACCGCCGGAGAAATCGGACATATTACACTCGACGAATCCGGCCCCGTCTGCCGCTGCGGAAACCGCGGCTGCCTGGAGACCTTCGCGGCCGCGCGCTACGTGCTCCCGCTCCTCCAGTCCAGTCACGGCACCGACCTGACCATGGAAGGCGTCGTACGGCTCGCGCGGGACGGAGACCCGGGCTGCCGTCGGGTGATCGCCGACGTCGGCCGCCACATCGGCAGTGGAGTGGCCAATCTCTGCAACCTTCTGAACCCGAGCCGGGTGGTCCTCGGCGGTGATCTCGCCGAGGCCGGTGAACTGGTGCTCGGGCCGATCCGGGAGTCCGTCGGCCGCTACGCCATCCCCAGTGCGGCGCGCCAGCTGTCCGTTCTCCCCGGGGCACTCGGCGGACGTGCGGAGGTGCTCGGAGCGCTCGCCCTCGCGCTCAGCGAGATGGGCGATTCAACACTTTTGGACGGGACTGCCGTTGGGGCGCTGCGGGCGGCGACCCCTGCCTTCACTTAGAGAACGGATGGCACCGTTGCCATCTCGTTAAGGATTTACTTCTTGACGTCGCACGTGTGGCCGAGTTGACTTCCAGCCACCTCGGCCGCAATGTCGCGGCCTCGTCAGGGAGGTTTCTGAAGTGAACACGCGTATGCGTCGCGCCGCTGTTGCGATTGCCGCCGGTGCGATGGCCGTTTCGCTTGCTGCCTGTGGCAGCGCCAAGGAGTCCGGCGACAAGGCCGACTCCACCGGGTCCGCCAAGAAGGGCGACGACATCAAGGTCGGCCTGCTCCTTCCGGAGAACGCGACCGCCCGTTACGAGAAGTTCGACCGTCCGCTCATCGAGGCGAAGGTCAAGGAGCTCACCAACGGCAAGGGCGAGGTCGTCTACGCCAACGCCAAGCAGGACGCCAGCACGCAGAACCAGCAGGTCGACACGATGGTGACCAACAAGGTCGACGTGCTGATCGTGGACGCCGTCGACTCCAAGGCGATCGCCGGCTCGGTGAAGAAGGCCAAGGACGCGGGCATCCCCGTCGTCGCCTACGACCGCCTGGCCGAGGGCCCGATCGACGCCTACACCTCGTTCGACAACGAGACCGTCGGCAAGACCCAGGGCGAGGCCCTGCTGAAGGCCCTGGGCGACAAGGCCAAGGACGGCCAGATCGTCATGATGAACGGGTCCTCCACCGACCCGAACGCCGCCCAGTTCAAGAAGGGCGCGCACTCCGTGCTCGACGGCAAGGTGAAGATCGGCCGCGAGTACGACACCAAGGAGTGGAAGCCGGAGAACGCCAACTCCAACATGGAGGGCGCCATCTCCGCCCTCGGCAAGGACAAGATCGTCGGCGTCTACTCCGCCAACGACGGCATGGCGGGCGGCATCATCACCGCCCTGAAGGCCGCCGGCATCGCCGACATCCCCGTCACCGGCCAGGACGCCGAACTCGCGGGTGTGCAGCGCATCGTCACCGGTGAGCAGTACATGAGCGTCTACAAGCCCTACCCGCAGGAGGCGGACGTCGCGGCCGAGATGGCCGTCGCCCTCGCCCAGGGCAAGTCGCTCGACTCGATCGCCAAGGACAAGGTCGACAGCCCGACCACCAAGGCCATCCCCTCCGTCCTCGTCCCGGTCGTCTCGCTGACCAAGGACAACATCAAGGACACCGTCATCAAGGACGGCATCTACACCGTCGGCGAGATCTGCACCGGCAAGTACAAGGCCGCCTGCGACAAGATCGGTCTCGAGTAAGCAGCCGTCAGGTCCCCTGAGGGGTACGGGAGTCCGCGTCCGGGCTCCCGTACCTCCCGTGCGGGACAGGCTGTCCCGAGTCTCCTCCGGCGCCCCGCCCTACCAGCCCCGCAAGCTCCGCGGGGCGCCGGACGGATCACTCCTCCCACACTTCTGCACAACCTCCCGCCGGGTCAGGCGGCGAAGGAGATGGTTCACGTGTCCGCTACGCCCGTGCTGGCGTTGCGCGGGGTCTCCAAGCGGTTCGGTGCCGTTCAGGCGCTCACCGACGTAGAGCTTGAGGTCCACGCCGGTGAGGTGGTCGCCCTGGTGGGCGACAACGGCGCCGGAAAGTCCACGCTGGTCAAGACGATCGCCGGCGTGCACCCCATCGATGAGGGCGTCATCGAATGGGACGGCAGGTCCGTCCAGATCAACAAGCCGCACGACGCCCAGAACCTGGGCATCGCGACCGTCTACCAGGACCTCGCGCTCTGCGACAACATCGACGTCGTCGGCAACCTCTACCTGGGCCGGGAGATCCGCAAGCGCGGCGTCCTGGACGAGGTGGAGATGGAGCGCCGCTCCCGCGAGCTCCTCGACACGCTGTCGATCCGCATCCCCAGCGTGCGCATCCCGATCGCCTCGCTCTCCGGCGGCCAGCGCCAGACCGTGGCCATCGCCCGGTCCATGCTCGGCGAGCCGAAGCTGGTCATCCTCGACGAGCCCACCGCCGCCCTCGGCGTCGAGCAGACCGCGCAGGTCCTCGACCTGGTCGAGCGGCTGCGCGAGCGCGGTCACGCGGTGATCCTCATCAGCCACAACATGGCCGACGTCAAGGCCGTCGCCGACAAGGTCGCCGTGCTGCGCCTCGGGCGCAACAACGGCGTCTTCGAGGTCAAGTCGACCTCGCAGGAAGAGATCATCTCCGCCATCACCGGCGCCACCGACAACGCCGTGACCCGCCGTGCGGCGCGCACGAACGGGGAGGTTTCCAAGTGAGCATCGACAAGACCTCCGCGGCTCCGGAAGAACACGTCGTGGAGAACCCCGAGGCGGCCAAGGCCGCCGTCACGGTCGTCGACCCCCGGCTGCTGGTGCGCGAGCAGGGCCTCGCCGGATACGTCACCGAGTTCAAGCGGAAGATGAAGTCCGGTGACCTGGGATCGATGCCGGTCGTCATCGGCCTCGCGGTCATCTGGATCATCTTCACGAGCCTGAACTCCAACTTCCTCACCGCGGGCAACCTGTCGGACATGTCCGTCGCCATGGTCGGCACGGGCATGATCGCCGTCGGCATCGTGTTCGTGCTGCTGCTCGGCGAGATCGACCTGTCGGTCGGTTCGGTCAGCGGTGTCGCGGGCGCGAGCTTCGCCGTGCTGAACGTCACCAACGGCATGAACGAGTGGCTGGCCTTCGTGCTGGCCATCCTCACCGGCACGGTCGCCGGCGCGGTGCACGGCTTCTTCTTCGCGAAGATCGGCGTCCCCGCGTTCGCCGTCACCCTGGCCGGTCTGCTGTTCTGGAACGGCTTCATGCTCCAGATCCTGGGCGACAACGGCACGATCAACCTCGACCCGGACGGGGTCGTGGCCCAGCTGACCAGCTACTACTTCTCGGACGTGGCCGCCGCGTACGGACTGGCCGCCGTGGTGACCGCCGGGTACTTCCTCAGCTCCTTCCTCGGCAACCGGCGCCGTGAGGCCGCGGGTGTGCCGTCGCGGCCGCTGAGCGAGACCGTGCTGCGCACGGTGCTGCTGGCGATCGTGGCCTTCGCCGTCGCGATCGTCTTCAACCAGTACAAGGGCCTGCCGCTGGCCGTGGTGATCTTCATCGTGGTGCTGCTGGTCACGGACTTCGTGCTGCGGCGCACCGCGTACGGCCGGAAGGTGTTCGCGCTCGGCGGCAGCGTCGAGGCGTCGCGGCGTGCCGGCATCAACGTGGAGCTGGTCCGGATCTCGGTGTTCGCGATCTCCGGGACCTTCGCCGCGGTGGGCGGTCTGTTCATCGCGTCGAAGATCGCGGCGGCGAACCAGGGCGCCGGTGGCGGTGACCTGCTGATGAACGCGATCGCCGCGGCGGTGATCGGCGGTACGTCGCTGTTCGGCGGGCGCGGGCGGACGTGGAACGCGCTGCTCGGTGTCCTGGTGATCGTGTCGATCCAGTACGGGCTCGCGCTGGAGGGCATCGCCTCTCCGGTGCAGTACATGATCACCGGTGGTGTGCTGTTGGCCACGGTGGTCATCGACGCGGTGACCCGCAAGACGCAGAAGACGGCGGGACGCGCGTAGGACGGAACGAACTGCTGCCCGGTGCCTCTCGAGGTGCCGGGCACAGTTGTGTCGTAGGTGGGGCACAAGTTGGGTACAGCCGAATGCGTGACGTATGACGCACGGCCTCGGCACGGTCCGCAGGGGCGGAACATTAGACTCGACACGCCCGGCAACAGCTCGAACAGCTCTACTGCAAGGAGGCACGGGTGCCGCTGCTGACCCGCATCACGGGACCGCGCGATCTGGACCGGCTCAGCCTGGAGGAGCTGAACCAGCTGGCGGAGGAGATCCGGACCTTCCTCGTCGAAGCGGTCTCCAAGACCGGCGGTCACCTGGGCCCCAACCTCGGCGTGGTGGAACTCACCATCGCCCTGCACCGGGTCTTCGAATCGCCCAAGGACAAGGTGCTCTGGGACACCGGCCACCAGTCCTACGTGCACAAGCTGCTCACCGGCCGTCAGGACTTCTCGAAGCTGAAGATGAAGGGCGGCCTGTCCGGCTACCCCTCGCAGGCCGAGTCCGAGCACGACGTCATCGAGAACTCGCACGCCTCGACGGTCCTCGGCTGGGCCGACGGCATCGCCAAGGCCAACGAGCTGATGAAGCGCGACGACCACGTCGTGGCCGTCATCGGCGACGGCGCCCTGACCGGCGGCATGGCCTGGGAGGCGCTGAACAACATCGCCGACGCCAAGGACCGCCCGCTCGTCATCGTCGTCAACGACAACGAGCGCTCCTACGCGCCGACCATCGGCGGCCTCGCCAACCACCTGGCGACCCTGCGCACCACCGACGGCTACGAGCGCTTCCTGGCCCGCACCAAGGAGGTCCTGGAGCGCACCCCGGTCGTCGGCCGCCCGCTCTACGACACCCTGCACGGCGCCAAGAAGGGCCTGAAGGACTTCATCGCCCCGCAGGGCATGTTCGAGGACCTCGGCCTGAAGTACGTCGGCCCGATCGACGGCCACGACATCGAGGCCCTGGAGTCCGCCCTGGCCCGGGCCAAGCGCTTCGGCGGCCCGGTCATCGTGCACTGCCTCACCGAGAAGGGCCGCGGCTACCAGCCCGCCCTCCAGGACGAGGCCGACCGCTTCCACGCCGTCGGCAAGATCCACCCCGACACCGGCCTGCCGATCGCCACCAGCGGCGCCGACTGGACGTCCGTCTTCGGCGACGAGATGGTCAAGCTCGGCGAGGAGCGCGAGGACATCGTCGCCATCACGGCCGCCATGCTCCAGCCGGTGGGCCTGGACCGGTTCGCCAAGCGCTTCCCCGAGCGGGTCTACGACGTCGGCATCGCCGAGCAGCACGGCGCCGTCTCCGCGGCCGGCCTGGCGACGGCCGGTGTGCACCCGGTGTTCGCGGTGTACGCCACCTTCCTCAACCGGGCCTTCGACCAGGTGCTGATGGACGTGGCCCTGCACAAGTGCGGCGTCACCTTCGTCCTGGACCGGGCCGGTGTCACCGGCACCGACGGCGCCTCGCACAACGGCATGTGGGACATGTCGATCCTCCAGGTCGTGCCCGGGCTGCGCCTCGCCGCGCCGCGCGACGCCGACCAGGTGCGCGCCCAGCTGCGCGAGGCCGTCGCCGTCGACGACGCGCCGACCGTGGTCCGCTTCTCCAAGGGCGCCGTCGGCCCCGCCGTGCCCGCCGTGGGCCGCGTCGGCGGCATGGACGTGCTGCGTGAGCCCGGCTCGGACCGGCCGGACGTGCTGCTGGTCTCGGTCGGCGCCCTCGCGCCGATGTGCCTGGAGATCGCCGGCCTCCTCGACAGGCAGGGCATCTCCACCACCGTCGTCGACCCGCGCTGGGTCAAACCCGTCGACGAGGCCATGGCCCCGCTCGCCGAGCGGCACCGCGTGGTCGTCACCGTCGAGGACAACAGCCGGGTCGGCGGCGTCGGGTCGGCGATCGCGCAGGCGCTGCGCGACGCGGGCGTGGACGTGCCGCTGCGCGACTTCGGCATCCCGCCGCGCTTCCTCGACCACGCCTCGCGCGCCGAGGTCCTCGCCGAGATCGGACTCACCGCGCCGGACATCGCCCGGCAGGTGACCGGGCTGGTCGCCAAGCTGGACGGGCGCTACGAGCGCAGCACCGCGGACGCCGTGGACGCCGTGGAGCCCGCGCGCGACTGACGCCCGCGGCCGCTGGGCCGACCGAACCGCCGAATGGGCCGGTTTCACCACCGTGAGGGTGGTGAAACCGGCCCATTGGCGTGAATCCATCCCCGCCGGGGCATACGAACGGTGCCCCCTCTCGATCATGTCGAGGACGACAAGCGTGGGAGGTACCCCGTGAGCAGCACCCTCTTCCGGACGAAGAAGGTCGAGCAGTCCATCCTCGATACCGAGGAGCCAGAGCACGCGCTCAGAAAGTCCTTGTCCGCGCTGGACCTGACCGTCTTCGGCGTCGGCGTGATCATCGGCACCGGCATCTTCGTTCTCACCGGCACCGTCGCCAAGAACAACGCCGGACCCGCGGTGGCCCTGGCGTTCGTGGCGGCCGGCGTCGCCTGCGCGCTGGCCGCGCTCTGTTACGCCGAGTTCGCCTCCACGGTCCCGGTCGCCGGGTCCGCCTACACGTTCTCCTACGCCTCGCTCGGCGAACTGCCCGCCTGGATCATCGGCTGGGACCTGGTCCTGGAGTTCGCCCTCGGAACGGCGGTGGTGGCCGTCGGCTGGTCCGGGTACATCCAGTCGCTCATGGACAACGCGGGCTGGGAGATGCCCGTGGCCCTCGGCAGCCGGGAGGGCGCCGACGCCTTCGGCTTCGACATCCTCGCCGCCGCGCTCGTCCTGGTCCTCACGGGCATCCTCGTGCTCGGCATGAAGCTCTCCGCGCGGATCACCTCCCTGGTCGTCGCGATCAAGGTGACGGTCGTCCTCGTCGTCATCATCGCGGGCGCGTTCCTCATCAAGGGCGACAACTACGACCCCTTCATCCCGAAGGAGAAGGCCGTGGACGCCGGGGAGAGTCTCCAGGCCCCGCTGATCCAGCTCATGTTCGGCTGGGCTCCCTCCAACTTCGGCGTGATGGGCATCTTCACCGCCGCCTCGGTCGTGTTCTTCGCCTTCATCGGCTTCGACGTCGTGGCGACCGCCGCGGAGGAGACCAGGAACCCGCAGCGCGACATGCCACGCGGCATCCTCGGCTCCCTCCTGATCTGCACCACGCTGTACGTCCTCGTGTCGATCGTCGTCACGGGCATGCAGCACTACAGCCGGTTGTCCGTGGACGCCCCGCTCGCCGACGCGTTCAAGGCGACCGGGCATCCCTGGTTCGCGGGCTTCATCAGCTTCGGCGCCGCCGTCGGCCTGACGACGGTCTGCATGATCCTGCTGCTCGGCCAGACCCGTGTCTTCTTCGCGATGAGCCGCGACGGACTGCTGCCGCGGTTCTTCTCCCACGTCCACCCGCGGTTCAAGACCCCGCACCGGCCGACCATCCTGCTCGGCGTGATCATCGCGATCCTCGCCGGCTTCACGCCGCTGACCGAGCTGGCCGCGCTGGTGAACATCGGCACGCTGTTCGCGTTCGTGGTCGTCGCGATCGGCGTGATCATCCTGCGCCGGACCCGGCCCGACCTGCCCCGGGCGTTCCGCACCCCGTGGGTCCCGGTCATCCCGATCCTGTCGGTGTGCGCCTCCCTGTGGCTGATGATCAACCTGCCCGCGGAGACCTGGGTGCGGTTCGGGATCTGGATGGCCGCGGGGTTCATCGTCTACTTCCTGTACGGCCGCACACACAGCCGCCTGGGCAAGGAGGAGCAGACGAGGACGGGAGATACACCGGGAGCCTAGCTGCGGGCAGTCGTGCCGCTGGGGCGGCGCCCGAAACGCAGAGCGGCGCAGAGACCCGGCCCGGCCCCCTACGGCCGCACCGTACGCGGCCCCGCCACCTCCGCCCCCAGCTCCACGACCCGCCTCCGCAGCTCCCGGTCCGCCGTCACCACCCGCACGGCACGGTCGCCGGCCGCGGCGACCACCTCCACGATGTGATCGTCGCCACTGCCCGGCGCCGACGAGACCCGCACCCCGGGCACGGACTCCACCCCGCGCGCCGCCCCCTCCACCACGAGCACGATCTCCACCGGCCCGTCCACCCCCGGCACCCCGTCCGCCGCCAGCCGGTCCCGCAACCGCTCCGCGGCTCCCCGCCGGTCCCGCCACCACCCGTCGGGCACCGACCCGACGACGTTCGCGGCGTCGACGACGACGAGGAGAGGCGCGGGGCCGGTCATGTGGTCAGGCATGTGGCCAGGGTCGCACGCGGGATGACGCCCCGGCAGGGGCGGGCGGCGCGCCGAGCGGTCCGGCCCGCATAAAGTGAACTGGTGAACGGCGACTGGCTCATCCGCGGCCGCGACGGCCGCCTCACCGTCTATCTGCCCTCCGGCGACGCCGTCCTGTGCCGTGCGGAGCGCGGCCCCGCCGGCCCCTGGGAGGACACCCCCCGCAGGGTCGGCGGCGACCAGAAGCTGCACCCGGGCCCGGCGGTCGGCCAGGGCGCCGACGGGTACGCCCACCTGGCCGCCTGGCGGCCCACCGTGCCGGGGGAGTCGGGGCTCGTGCACTCCACGCACTTCCGGCCCGGTCTCGCGCCCCTGGACTGGATCCCGATCGGCCACCCGGACAAGAAGGGCGACCGGACGGGGCCGCCGGCCGTCGCCGTCGACGGCGCGGGGCGCGGCTACGTCTTCGTCCGGAACCAGGGCGGCGGGGTGAGCCTGCGCAACCAGAAGGTCAAGGGCGGCTGGGGAGGCTGGCTGGACCTCGAAGGGCGCGACGTCGAGGGGGAGTTGGCCGCCGTGACGGGGGAGTCGGGGCTCGTGGAGCTGTACGCCTGCGTGTCCGGCGGGATCCTGCACTGGCGGCAGGAGGGGGACGGGAAGAAGCCGGAGCGCACCGAGGGCGTCGACGTCCCCGCCCGTCCGGGGACCCTGCGCGCGCTCGCCACGTCCGCCGAGCACACCACCGTCTTCTTCACGGACCTGTCCGGGGACCTGTGCGCCTGGCGGCCCGGCGAGAAGCCGGTGACCCTCCTCGCCTCCGCCGGCCCGGGCCCGGTCTCCGCCGTGCGCTGCGACATCGAGGGGCACGACTGCACGGTGCTCGCCCAGCGGTCGGCCAGCGGCCGGGTCGCCTTCGCCGCCTATCCCACCGAACAGGAGTCGGCCGGTGCCTGGTGGACCGAGTCCGGCCCTCCGCTGCCCGCCGACGCCCTGGTGTCGCTGGCGCTCGACGAGCGCGACGAGGTCGTCGCGGCCTCCCTGTCCCCGTCGACCGGCACGCTGTTGTTCACCCGCCGCAAGGACGAGCCGGGGCTCGCGCTGGAGGCCTGGCGGGAAATCTGACCCCGCTCCGCGTTCTGACACCCGTTCCTCGTGAGGCTCCCGTCGCTCCAGACACACGAAGTGTGTCAAGGGTTGTACGGATGTGTGCGTGACAAGGCGCACCTCGGGTGAACGTGGTCAAAAAGTGAAGGTCTTGTTAACCTCCTCGGACTTGTTCGAATTTGCTCGGGGGGCCGGTTGCTGTGCGTCTGGCCGGGGCCGTGGCAACGGGGTTGGGAATAATGTCGTGAGCAGATCCTCCACGGTGGATCTTGTCGTTGTCGGACTCGGTTACGTCGGCCTGCCGTTGGCCAGGTCCGCGGCCGCCGCCGGCCTGAAGGTGGTCGGTCTCGACCGCAGCCGACGGGTCGTCGACGGGCTGAACGCCGGCCGTTCGCATGTGGACGACATCAGCGACGCCGATGTGCGCGCCATGCGGGAGCGGGGCTTCGAGGCCACCGACCGGCCGGGGGTCATCGCCGACGCCGCCGCGGTGGTCGTGTGCGTTCCGACGCCGCTCACCGAGCACGGGGCCCCCGACCTCGGCGCGGTGCACGCCGCCGTCGACGACATCGCCGCCCACCTGAGGGCCGGCACGCTCGTCGTGCTGGAGTCCACGACCTACCCGGGCACGACCGACGAGGTCGTCCGTCCCCGTCTGGAGGCCGGCGGGCTGCGCGTCGGTGCCGACTTCCACCTCGCCTTCTCCCCCGAGCGCATCGACCCGGGCAACGCCTCCTTCGGCCTGGAGAACACGCCCAAGGTCGTCGGCGGCATCACGGCCGACTGCACCAAGGCCGCCCGCGCCCTCTACGAGCGTTTCGTGAACCGGGTCGTCGAGGCCAAGGGCACCCGCGAGGCCGAGATGGCCAAGCTGCTGGAGAACACCTACCGGCACGTCAACATCGCCCTCGTCAACGAGATGTCGATGTTCTGCCGCGAGATCGGCGTCGACCTCTGGGACGCCATCCGGTGCGCCTCGACCAAGCCGTTCGGCTTCGCGCCGTTCTACCCCGGCCCCGGCGTCGGCGGGCACTGCATCCCGATCGACCCCAACTACCTGTCGTACAAGGTGCGTTCGCTGGGCATCCCGTTCCGGTTCGTGGAGCTGGCGCAGGAGATCAACCAGCGGATGCCCGTGCACGTGGTGAACCGCGCGGCCGACCTGCTGAACGACCAGGGCAAGGCCGTGCGCGGCTCCCGGGTGCTGCTGCTCGGCGTCACGTACAAGCCGGACATCTCCGACCAGCGGGAGAGCCCCGCCATGGCCGTCGCCGAGAACCTCCTCGCGCGCGGTGCCGAGCTCGTCTACTTCGACCCGCGGGTCGAGGAGTGGCAGGTCGGCGGCGCGCCCGTCGAGCGGGCCGGGGACTACCTCGCCGCCGCCGAGGCCGCCGACCTCACCATCCTGCTCCAGCCGCACCGCGAGATCGACCTGGAGGAGCTCGCCGACCGGGCCCGAGCGCTGTTCGACACCCGGGGCAAGTCGGCCGACCACCCGCGGGTGGTCAAGCTGTGACTTCCGAAGACACGTACATACCCGGGGCCGTCGATTCCGGCGGCCGCCGCGCGCACCGCAAGCGGCGGCACCTGAAGGTCTCGTACTTCGTCTTCCTGGGCCTGGCCGCGCTGATCGCCACCCGGCTCGACGCCGGCTCCCTGCACCTGTACTCGATGGGTGCCATGGGTCTGCTGTCCCTGAAGATGTTCGGCGCCCTCTTCTACCGCCCGGCCAAGGCCGGCCGGGAGGAGCTGGAGTACCTGGAGAACGCCTGGGTCACCGCGGTCATCCCGATCTACAACGAGGACCCGGTGATGTTCGAGCAGGGCATGCGCAGTCTCCTCGCGCAGAGCCGCCTGCCGAACGAGATCCACATCATCGACGACGCCAGTGCCAACGACTCCGGCATCAAGGCCGCGAAGAAGCTGCGCCGCGAGTTCGAGGCCAAGGGCGTCAAGTACACCGTCAGCGTGCAGCCCGAGAACAAGGGCAAGCGCGAGGCGCTGGCGCTGGGCTTCGAGGCGGCGCCGTACTCCGACATCTTCCTCTGCGTCGACTCGGACACCGTGCTGTCCCGGGACACCGTGCGCGAGCTGCTGCTGCCGCTGGCCGACGAGAAGATCATGGCCTCCACGGGCATGGTGCTGGCGCTCAACCACGACAGCAACATCTTCACCCGGCTCCAGGACCTGCGCTACGGCAACTCGTTCCTCTTCGAGCGGGCCGCCTACTCGCGGCTGAAGTCGGTCCTGTGCTGCTGCGGCGCGCTGTCGGCGTACCGCGGCACGCTGGTGCGCAAGTACCTGCCGGACTTCCTCAACCAGCAGTTCCTGGGCAAGCCGGCCGTCTTCGGCGACGACCGGCGCATGACCAACTACTGCCTGATGGAAGGCCAGGTCGTCTTCCAGGAGACGGCCGTCGGCTACACCGCCGTCCCCGAGAAGCTGCCGCACTTCCTGCGCCAGCAGGTCCGCTGGAACAAGTCCTTCTTCCGCGAGTCCCTCTGGGCGTTCCGCCACCAGAAGAAGTACCGCCCGGCCTTCTGGCTGACCTGCATGGAGCTCGCGCTCTGGCTGGTCTTCGGCTCGGCGATGTTCTACTCGATGGTCATCCTGCCCATCATCAAGCCGCAGCAGTTCCTGAACCACATCGGGGACTACCTGATCTTCATGGTGCTCATGGGGTACCTGCGCAACGTCCGCTACCTGGACTTCCCGCGCCGCGGCATGGGCTTCGTCAAGCGCTTCGGCATGTTCCTGCTCGCGCCGATCTACGGCGTGATCCAGCTGACCCTGCTCACCCCGCTGCGCTTCTACGCCCTGTTCACCCTGCACAAGGGCAGTTGGGGCACCCGCCAGGGCGGAGTCGAGGTGTCCGTGGCCGGCGACCACGAGCACGACGTGACGGAGATCTTCGAGGAAGAGGACCCGTACTCCGACAAGAAGGTCACCGAGACGCTCCAGCTGATGCGGCTGGAGGGCGTGGCGCTGCGCACCCGGCCCCGCCCGGCGGGCGGCATCCCTGCCCAGCCCCAGCCGCTGCCCGGCTACGACGAGCAGCACGCGCACGTACCCCAGCAGCCCGTGACCTGGGGGACGCCCGCACCGGCCGGGCAGCAGCAGTGGCAGGGCGGGTACGAGGGCTATCCCGACCCGTACCAGCAGCAGTATCCGCAGCAGGGCGCCTACCCGTACCAGGAGAACCCCAACTGGCAGCAGGGGAACGGTCAGGGCGGCTGGTAGAGCCGTGGAAGAGCGAAGAGAGGGGCGGCCCCGTGGCCGCCCCTCTCTCGTGCGTACTCGTGTGGCCGGGCCTCAGGTGTAGGAGGCCATCGCTTCCTCGACCGTCAGCACCGGGATGTCCCGGTCGTCGATCGCCTTCATCAGCGTCTCCAGGCCCGCCTTGCCGATCTCGGTGCTCGTCGCCGGGGCGCCGTCCACGACCTTGTGCAGGCAGAGGATCAGCCAGTCGCCGCTGTTCACGCACCGGTCGAGCCGGCCGCCCGCGCCCGTCAGCTTCGACAGCGCCGTACCGCCGATGCCCGTGCCGTCGTTGATGCCGGTCAGCGCCTTGAGGCGGTAGGGCATCGCCGGGGCGAAGGACTCGATGGTCTCGGAGATGATCGACCGGGCGGTGGTGAAGTGCCGGCTCGCGATCTGGTCCACCGGGACGCCGTCGGAGGTCTTCTGGAACGCGCCGTGCGGATAGGCGAAGTGCTCGCTGGTGAAGCCGTTGGACACCAGCCACTCGCGCAGCTTGCGGAAGTCGTCGTCGGCCTGCTCGGCGGTCAGCTTGGGGTAGCTGGCCGTGTGGACGGCGTTCGCGTACGAGTGGCCCGCCATCTCCCAGCCGGAGAAGTCCTGCATGGAGCGCATCTGGCCCATCGTCAGGAAGCTGCCGGTGCCGATGGCGTCGGCGATGTTGTAGACCGTGCCGGGGAAGCCGAAGCGGTCCATGACCGGCCGGGCCAGGTCGTGGACCGACTTGTGGGAGTCGTCGAAGGTGATGGAGACGACGCCCTTGGGGAAGACCGAGACGGTGTCCGGGATCAGCTCCACGGCCTGGAGGCGGTAGGTGACCGGGCCGCCCGCGTTGTCGTACACCGCGAACGACATGTCGGTGAAGCCGGTCTTCGTGGACGGCTTGCCGTCGGCGCCGATGGAGTACGTACCGGCCGCCCCGGCGACGTCCGCCCACTGGAGGTGGACCGTCACCCACTCGCCGGACTGGACGTAGTTGGCCGCCGTCTTGGAGTGCGCGTGGAACGTCCAGGAGAAGTGGTTGGCGAGGGAGCCGCTGCCCAGGTAGAAGACCATCTTGGCCAGGTTCGTCACGTCGTCGACGCGGAAGACCAGCCGGATCATCTTGCCGGTCAGGCTCATCGCGGTCATGCCGGTCCTGCGGACGTAGGACTGCTTGCCGGTGCCGTTGGTGGTCACCCGGACCGACTGGGTGCCGCGCACGAACTGCGTCTTGTCGTTCGCCTCGGCCGAGGCCGTGCCCGCGCCGCCGGGGGTCCAGCCGTGGCCGGACTGGAACTGCTGGGACCAACTGGCCCGGCGGTACTTGGGGCGGCGGCCCGAGGGCGCGTAGGCCGGCGGGGTGGTCAGTCCGCCGATGGCCGCCTCGACCGCCGGAGCGGCGGCGGGCTGCGCCGCCACGTTCCCCAGCCAGGCGCCACCGCCCGCCAGGGCGGCCCCTCCCGTTCCGCCCAGGAGCAGCGCGTTGCGCCGGCTCACCACTGGTTGTTTCTTCCTCACCCGGACCCCCGGACCGTGTCGAAGTAGTGCATGCCGTCGTTCGTGAAGCCCTCCACCTCGGACTGGACTTCCTTCGCCGACAGCGTTTCGTTCGCGTTGTAGTACAGCCAGTCGACCTTCATGTCCCAGGCGCGTTCCCCCTTGAACGGCAGATCAATGAACCAGTGGTTGAAGTTCACGGACATGTCAGCTCGCGGGGCGTACTTCCCGCTGCTGACGAAGAGCTTCCTGCCGTCGAGCCAGTAGGCGACGACACCGTCCTTCACCCTGATCAGCATGGTGTGCCAGGCGTCGAGGCTCTTGTTCGTGGTCTCGTAGACGCGGTCGTTCGTCTTGTGGTCGTACCAGGTCACGGTGTCGAGCTTGGGCCCGGGCCGGCCCCAGCCGCCGTTCGGCATGTACTCGTTGTCCAGCTCGCTGTACTTCGAGCCCTTGCCGCCGATGGTGTAGAAGGTCTGGTTGACGTGGTCGCCGCTGTCCCCGGTGGCCGGCTCGTCGCTGAGATGGATGCGGGCCGCGTAGGTGCCGTCGCGGAACTTGGCCGCGGCCGTGCCGAGGCTCGCCTGCCTGGTCCCCGCCTTGGTGCCGTCCGTGCTCGCCCGCAGGTTGAGCACCTGGCCGTCCGCGTGGGAGCCCTCGGCGGTGGGGAAGCTGACGCCCTGAGCCGACCAGGTGTTCTCGATGCCGGGGCCGCCCTTGCTGGTGCGGACCAGCCAGCCGTGCTTGAACAGGGCGGGGTCCTTGGGGCCCAGGTAGGAGAAGTCGTCGAACAGCACTCCGGCCGGCGGGGCCGGCAGCGCCTGAGGTGCGGCCTTCGCCGTGGCCTTCTTCTCGTCGCTCGCCTTCGTGCCGTCCGGCTCCTCACCCCAGGCGAGGACGCCCCGCTTGTACGCGGTGACCTTCTCGGCCTCCTTGTAGGACGTCATCCCGGCGTCGAAGGAGCGGTCGTCGGACTGCTTCAGCTTCTTGTGGTCGGTGCGGAACAGCTGGACGTCGATGCCCTTGCTGTTGGCGCCGGGCTTCAGGTCGCCGGCGCCCTCGGTGAACCGGAGCTCCAGGTAGTGGTCGGCGGTGTCGGTGGGCTTGTCCATCGCGACGATCCGCCCGGCCACGTTCGAGCAGCCGAAGACGGCGTTCACACAGTTGAAGGCGTACGCGGCGGAGTCCTCGGCGGTGAACCAGTACCGGAGAGTGACGTCGCTCAACGGCAGGGGCTTGCCGGTGTCGTTGAAGACCTCCAGCGACGGCTTGGCCGCCGCGGCCGTGGCCGGGGTGTCGGTCCGGTAGCGGACCTTCAGCTCGGGCGGGTCCGGGTTCGCGGCCTTCCACACGGGATAGAGGGCGGTGCCGCCGGCCGCGACCACGGCCACGAGGAGCAGGAGCCTGATCTTGGGCCAGACCCGGCGTCGGGGTGTTCGGCGACGGGAGGACGCCACGGAAGACTCCTTCGAGGACACCCGGCGGTCTCTGGTGGAGACCGTCAGAGCCAGGTAAACAATGGTCGGATTGTGTGAGGATCCTATCTGTGGCGGCATACGCAAAGGGGGGCGGGTGTGCGGATTGTTACCGCACACCCGCCCCCCTCAGGGGTGGCGCGTTACGCCGGGACGCTCGCGACGCCCGGAGCCAGGAACTTCTTGCCGTTCACGCGCTCGGAGACGCCCTCGCGGTCCAGGTACGGCGTGATGCCGCCCAGGTGGAAGGGCCAGCCGGCGCCCGTGATGAGGCACAGGTCGATGTCCTGGGCCTCGGCGACCACGCCCTCGTCGAGCATGATGCCGATCTCCTGCGCCACCGCGTCGAGCACGCGGTCGCGGACCTGCTCCTCCGTCAGGACGGTGTCGCCCTGCTTCAGCAGCGCGGCGACCTCGGGGTCCAGCTCCGGCTTGCCGGAGTCGTAGACGTAGAAGCCGCGCTTGCCCGCCTCGACGACCGCCTTGAGGTTCGGGGAGACCGTGAAGCGGTCCGGGAAGGCCCGGTTGAGGGTCTCCGAGACGTGCAGGCCGATCGCCGGGCCGACGAGCTCCAGCAGCACCAGCGGCGACATCGGCAGACCGAGCGGCTCGACGGCCTTCTCGGCGACCTCGACGGGGGTGCCCTCGTCGATGACGTTCTGGATCTCGCCCATGAAGCGGGTCAGGATGCGGTTCACGACGAACGCCGGGGCGTCCTTCACGAGGACCGCGGTCTTCTTCAGCTTCTTGGCGACGCCGAACGCCGTGGCGAGGGAGGCGTCGTCGGTCTGCTCACCGCGGACGATCTCCAGCAGCGGCAGCACGGCGACCGGGTTGAAGAAGTGGAAGCCCACGACCCGCTCGGGGTGCTTCAGCTTCGACGCCATCTCCGACACCGACAGCGAGGAGGTGTTGGTGGCGAGGACCGCGTGCGCCGGGGCGACCGCCTCGACCTCCGCGAACACCTTCTGCTTGACGCCCATCTCCTCGAACACGGCCTCGATGATGAAGTCCGCGTCCGCGAAGCCCTCGGCCTTGTCCAGCACACCGGACACCAGCGCCTTCAGGCGGTTGGCCTTGTCCTGGTTGATGCGGCCCTTGCCGAGCAGCTTGTCGATCTCGGCGTGGACGTAGCCCACACCCTTGTCGACGCGCTCCTGGTCGATGTCGGTCAGCACGACCGGCACCTCCAGGCGGCGCAGGAACAGCAGCGCGAGCTGGGAGGCCATCAGACCGGCGCCGACGACACCGACCTTGGTGACCGGACGGGCCAGGGACTTGTCCGGGGCACCGGCGGGGCGCTTGCCGCGCTTCTGCACCAGGTTGAAGGCGTAGATGCCGGAGCGCAGCTCACCGCCCATGATGAGGTCGGCGAGCGCCTTGTCCTCGGCGTCGTAGCCCTGCTGGAGGTCGCCGTTCTTGGCGGCGGCGATGATGTCCAGGGCGCGGTAGGCGGCCGGGGCGGCGCCGTGCACCTTGGAGTCGGCGATGAAGCGGCCCTTGGCGACGGCCTGGTCCCAGGCCTCACCGCGGTCGATCACCGGGCGCTCGATCTCCAGCTCGCCCTTGAGGACGGAGGCGGTCCAGATCAGCGACTGCTCCAGGAAGTCCGCGCCCTCGAAGATCGCGTCGGCGATCCCGAGCTCGTAGACCTGCCTGCCCCCCAGCTGCTTGTTCTGGTTGAGGCTGTTCTCGATGATCACCGAGACGGCCTTCTCCGGACCGATCAGGTTCGGCAGCAGCGTGCAGCCGCCCCAGCCCGGGACCAGGCCCAGGAAGACCTCGGGCAGCGAGAACGCCGGCAGGGCCGCGGAGACGGTGCGGTAGGTGCAGTGCAGACCGACCTCGACACCGCCGCCCATCGCGGCGCCGTTGTAGTAGGCGAAGGTCGGCACGGCCAGCTTGGAGAGCCGCTTGAAGACCTCGTGGCCGCCCTTGCCGATGGCGAGCGCGTGCTCGTACTCCTTGAGGATCTCCACGCCCTTGAGGTCGGCGCCGACCGCGAAGATGAACGGCTTGCCGGTGATGCCGACGCCGGTGATCTCGCCGTCCGCCGCCTCCCTCTCGACCTGGTCGATCGCGGCGTTCAGGTTCGCCAGCGAGGCCGGGCCGAAGGTGGTCGGCTTGGTGTGGTCGTGGCCGTTGTCCAGGGTGATCAGGGCGAAGCGCCCGGCACCGAGGGGGAGGTCGAAGTGGCGTACGTGCGCACTCGTGACGACCTCGTCCGGGAACAGCTCGGAAGCCTGCTTGAGAAGCTCGGCGGTGGTGCTCACTTGTCCCCCTCGAAGTGCGGGTTCTCCCAGATGACCGTCGCGCCCATGCCGAAGCCGACGCACATGGTGGTCAGGCCGTAGCGGACGTGCGGCTGCTCCTCGAACTGGCGGGCCAGCTGCGTCATCAGGCGGACGCCGGAGGAGGCCAGCGGGTGGCCGAAGGCGATGGCGCCGCCGTACTGGTTGACGCGCTCGTCGTCGTCGGCGATGCCGTAGTGGTCGAGGAAGGCCAGGACCTGGACGGCGAAGGCCTCGTTGATCTCGAACAGGCCGATGTCGGAGATCGACAGACCGGCCTGGGCCAGCGCCTTCTCCGTCGCCGGGATCGGGCCGTAACCCATGACCTCCGGCTCCACACCCGCGAAGGAGTAGGAGACCAGGCGCATCTTCACGGGGAGGTCGTGCTCCCGCGCGAACTCCTCGGAGGCGATGAGGGAGGCGGTGGCGCCGTCGTTCAGACCGGCCGCGTTACCGGCGGTGACCCGGCCGTGGACGCGGAACGGGGTCTTCAGACCGGAGAGGTTCTCCAGCGTCGTGCCCGGGCGCATCGGCTCGTCGGCGGTGACCAGGCCCCAGCCCGTCTCACCGGCCTCGGGGGAGGTGCGGCGGACCGAGATCGGCACCAGGTCGGCCTGGATCTTGCCGTTGGCGTACGCCTTGGCGGCCTTCTCCTGGGAGCGCACGGCGTACTCGTCGGCGCGCAGCTTGGTGATCTGCGGGTAGCGGTCGTGCAGGTTCTCGGCGGTCATGCCCATGAACAGGGCGGACTCGTCGACCAGCTTCTCGCTGACGAACCGCGGGTTCGGGTCGACGCCCTCGCCCATGGGGTGGCGGCCCATGTGCTCGACACCGCCGGCGATGGCGATGTCGTACGCCCCGAAGGCGACGGAGCCGGCCACCGTGGTGACGGCGGTCAGGGCGCCGGCGCACATGCGGTCGATGGAGTAACCGGGCACGGACTGCGGCAGCCCGGCGAGGATGCCCGCCGTGCGGCCGATGGTCAGGCCCTGGTCGCCGATCTGCGTGGTCGCGGCGATGGCGACCTCGTCGATCTTCTTCGGGTCGAGTCCGGGGTTGCGGCGCAGCAGCTCCCGGATCGCCTTCACGACGAGGTCGTCGGCACGGGTCTCGTGGTAGATGCCCTTCGGGCCCGCCTTGCCGAACGGGGTGCGGACGCCGTCGACGAAGACGACGTCCCTGACGGTACGAGGCACGATGGCTCTCCTCCAGGGTCCAGGACGCTGAGCGCTTGCTCAGCCCATGCTACTTATGAGTAACGTAGCTGCCCAGTCCCATGGCCGGGAGCGGTGAAGGTCACACACGAATGCCGGGCGGCGCGGTGGACCCCCGAGGGGTCAGCACCGGCGTCGCCACGGGATGCGACTCGGCCTCGCCGCTCCCCGTGATCACCGAGAACAGGGTCCGGGCGACCTCCGCCCCGAACCCGTGCACATCATGGCTCATCGCCGACAGCGTCGGATGCGTCAGCCGGCACAACTGCGAGTCGTCCCACGCCAGCAGCGACACGTCCTGAGGCACCCGCAGCCCCATCTCCGCCGCCACCGACAGCCCGGCCACCGCCATGATGTCGTTGTCGTACACGATCGCCGTCGGCCGGTCCGGCGGCGCGGCCGTCAGCAGCGACCGCGTCGCCCGCGCCCCCGCGTCCCCCGAGAAGTCCGTCGCCACCTGCCACGCCCCGGCCAGCGCCAGCGCCCCCGCCGCCTCGTCGAACGCCGCCGTCCGGATCGACGTGTGCCCGAGGTCCGCCGCCCCGCCCACCCGGGCGATCCGCCGGTGCCCGAGCGCGGCCAGGTAGCGCACCGCCTCCGTCACGGCCGTGGCGTCGTCGGTCCACACCGAGGTGAGCCCCCCGGTCAGCGACGGGTGCCCGACGGCGACCACGGGCAGCCCCAGCCGCCCCACCAGGTCCACCCGGGGGTCGTCGGCCCGGAAGTCGACCAGGATCGACCCGCCGATCTGCCGTCCCCTCCACCACGCCGCCTGGACGGCCACCTCCTCGTCCAGACTCCGCACGAGCCGCAGCAGCAGCGAGCAGGAGTGCTCGGCCAGCACGCTCTCCACGCCCGAGACGAACTCCATGTACCAGGGCTCCAGGCCCAGCATCCGCGCCGGCCGGCACACCGCGAGCCCCACCACGTCCACGCGCGACCCGGCCAGCGTCCGCGCCGTGAGGTTCGGCGCCCAGCCCAGCTCCCGCGCCGCCCGGAAGATCCGGTCCCGGGTCGCCTCGGACAGGCCCGGCTTGTGGTTGAACGCGAGCGACACGGCCCCCTTGGACACGCCCGCCCGGGCGGCGACGTCCTTGATGGTGACGCGGGGGGCCGGCGTCGCCGTCATCGGGTGGGCTCCACGCAGTACAGGGCGGAACGGGCGGCCTCCCGGTCCGGAGTCCGCCAGCCGCTCACTTTGATGGTCACCTCTTCGCCCGGCAGCAGCGTGACCAGCCCCCGGTCGGCCCGCGCACCCGGATCCAGCCGGTCGGCCTGGAGGAGGAGGTCCCGTACCAGGGTGCGGGCGGTCACCGTGATCCCCTCCGGGGCGAGGGCGACCTCGAACTCCGGCCGGGGACAGGCGACCTCGCGGTCGGGCACCGGGAAGTGCACCGCCCGCAGCCCGTCCAGGTCCGCGACCAGGAACTCCTTCGGCCCGGCGGGCGTCAGCTCGTCCGGCACCCCGACCCGCGCCACGGTCCGCCCCCCGGCGGCCACCTCCATCCGCGCCCGCGCCAGCACCTCGCCCTCGACGGACATCCGGCGCAGGGTCAGCGTCCCCGTCCAGTCCCCGGCCGCCTGGTTGACGGCGGCCACCTCCAGCGCGGCCTCGCGCGGCTGCAGCGTCAGCAACCGGTCCGCGTACAGCCGCTTCAGCTCGTGGTACAGCGGCTTCTCACGCCCGTCCCCGTCGATCGCCGCCCAGGAGGTCACCGGCCAGCAGTCGTTGAGCTGCCAGACGACCGTGCCCGCGCACACCGGCCAGTGCGCGCGCCAGTGCTCGATGCCGGCGGCGACCGCCCGCGCCTGGTTGACCTGCGTCAGGTAGTGCCAGCGGTCGAAGTCCCCGTCCGGAACGGCGAAGTGCCGGGCCAGTCCGCGCTCCAGCTTGCCGTTGCCGTCGTCCGCCTTCTGGTGGTGCAGCATGCCGGGGGAGTCCGGCGCGAGTTCCTCCCCGGGCAGCGCCCGGCGCAGCGTGGCGTACGCGGGCGGGGCCTGCCAGCCGAACTCGGCGACGAACCGCGGCACGCTCAGCCGGTAGTCGGCGTAGTCCTCCCGGTTCCACACCTCCCAGGAGTGGTGCGTGCCGTGGTCCGGGTCGTTCGGGTGGTGCCGCCAGGAACCGGACCACGGACTGCCCGCCGTGTACGGCCGGGTCGGGTCCAGCTCGGCCACCACACGCGGCAGCAGGCCCAGGTAGTAGCCCTCGCCCCAGGAGTCCCCGGCCAGCCTCGGCTCCCAGCCCCAGTCCCGGAAGCCCCACAGGTTCTCGTTGTTGCCGTTCCACAGCACCAGCGACGGGTGCGGCATCAGCCGTACGACGTTCTCCCGCGCCTCGGCCTCCACCTCACCGCGCAGCGGCTGCTCCTCCGGGTAGGCCGCGCACGCGAAGGGGAAGTCCTGCCAGACCAGCAGGCCGAGTTCGTCGCAGGCGTCGTAGAAGTCCTCGCTCTCGTAGATCCCGCCGCCCCAGATCCGTACGAGGTCCACACCGGCGCCGGCGGCCTGCTCCAGCCGCTCCCGGTAGCGCTCGCGGGTGATCCGGGACGGGAAGACGTCGTCTGGGATCCAGTTGACGCCCCGCGCGAAGAGCCGCTCGCCGTTGACGACGAGGGTGAAGCCGGTGCCGTGCGCGTCGGGCCGCCGGTCCAGCCCGACGGTCCGGAAGCCGATCCGCCGCCGCCACACGTCCAGCGCGTCGTCCCCGTGCAGCAGCGTCAACTCGACGTCGTACAGCGGCTGTTCGCCGTACCCGCGCGGCCACCACAGCCGCGCGCCGGGCACCCGCAGCCGTACGGTCCCGCCCGCCCCCTCGACCTCCGCGCGGACCCGCACCCCGGCGACGGTCGCCTCCACGGCGAGCGGTGCCTCCACCCGGGTCCGCTCGACCTCGACGGCCAGCTCGACGACCCCGGTGCCCTCCTCGACGCTCACCAGGGGCCGCACCCGGGCGATCCGGGCCGTCGACCAGTGCTCCAGCCGCACCGGACGCCAGATCCCGGCCGTCACCAGGGTCGGCCCCCAGTCCCAGCCGAAGGAGCAGGCCATCTTGCGCAGGTACTGGTAGGGCTCCGCGTAGGCGGCGGGCCGCTCGCCCAGCCGTCCCCGGACGGCCTCCGCCTCGGCGTAGGCGGAGACGAACCGCACCGACAGCCGCCCGGACAGGCCCGTCACGTCGAACCGGTACGAGCGGTGCATGTTCCGCACCGTGCCCAGCAGCCGCCCGTCCAGGGAGATCTCGGCGACGGTGTCGAGCCCGTCGAAGACCAGGTCGGTCTGCTCCTGCGCCGAGGACGGGGCGGGCAGCTCCCGCTCGTACGTCCAGTCCCGGCGCCCCACCCAGGCCACGTCGGTCTCGTTCCGGCCCAGGAAGGGATCCGGGATCACCCCGGCCGCCATCAGGTCGGTGTGCACACAGCCCGGCACCGAGGCCGGCAGCGCCTCCGACTCGTGCCGCAGGATCCATCCGTCGCCGAGCGGTGTGGCCTGAAGCATCCGCACTCCCTAAACCGGTGTAGTGACGAGTCCTGATCCGATTTCACATCCTTGGCGGGAATGGGACTTTACCGGTTGAGAAAGCGCTGTCAGAGTGCCGAACCAGCCATACCGCACGTGCTCGTCCGTCCCGAGTTCCTCTCCGCGAACGGAGCTGATGCACATGAACCGCCGTACCGTCCTGGCCCTGGCCGTGGGGGCCGCCCTGCTGGCCTCCGGCTGCACCGGCACCGGAGGCACCGCGAAAGGCGCGGATGCCGAGGCGCCCGACGATCCCGCCAAGGTCAGTGGAACCATCACGGTCCTCACCCACCGCACCGACCTCGTGCAGGACGGGACGATGAAGAAGTACGCCGCCGCGTTCAACGAGACGTACCCCAAGGTGAAGGTCGAGTTCGACGCCATCACCGACTACGAGGGCGAAGTCAAGATCCGCATGAACACGGAGAACTACGGCGACGTCCTCATGATCCCGGGCGTGATCGAGAAGAAGGACTACCCCAGATTCTTCGCCTCGCTGGGCAGTCAGGCCGAACGCAGCGAGAAGTACCGTTTCACCGACTACACGACCGTCGACGGCAAGGTCTACGGCCAGAGCCCGCTCGGCGCGGTCCCGGGCTTCATCTACAACAAGAAGGTGTGGCAGCGGGCCGGCATCACCGACTGGCCCACCACGCCGGCCGAGTTCCTCGACGATCTGAAGGCGATCAAGTCGAAGACCGAAGCGGTCCCGTACTACACCAACTTCAAGGACATGTGGCCGCTCACCCAGTGGACGCAGGTCAACGGCTCGGTCGGCTGCGACGAGCAGGCCACCACGAAGCTCGCGGAGGGCGATCCGTGGGCGGAGGGCGCCGATCTGCGCACCGCCGACACGCTGCTGTACGACATCGTGAAGTCGGGCCTCGTCGAGAAGGACCCGACCACCACCAACTGGGAGGCGTCCAAGCCCAAGCTGGCGAAGGGCGAGATCGCCACGATGTGGCTCGGCTCCTGGGCCGTCATCCAGATGCAGGGCGCGGCGAAGCAGGCCGGCGCGGACCCCGGCGACATCGGGTTCATGCCCTTCCCCGCCCAGAAGAACGGCACCTTCTGCGCGGTGGCGCTGCCCGACTACAACCAGGCCGTCAACATCCACTCCGAGCACAAGGCCGCCGCCCGCGCGTGGATCGACTGGTTCACCGACAAGTCGGGCTACGCGGCGGACAACCTGGCACTGTCCCCGCTCAAGTCCGCCCCGCTGCCCGACGTCCTGAAGCCCTACGAGGAGGCGGGGGTCAGGATCCTCGACCTCGACGACACCAAGGGCGCCCAGGTGAAGTCCATCGACAACCAGTCCGAGGTCGGCATCAACAAGCCGGACTACCGCCAGGACCTCGTCGACCTCGCCCGCGGCGCCACCAAGGGCAGCCTGGACGAGTTCCTCAAGGGCCTCGCCGAGAAGTGGACCGAGGCGCAGAAGTCGCTGGGGTCCTGATGACGGACACGACGGAGAAGGCGGCCGTCGAGCCCGCGCCGGGTCCGGCCGCCCCCGAACCGGCTCCCGCCCCGCGCCCGGCACGTCTGTGGCGCGGGGCCACCCCCTGGCTCTTCCTGCTCGCCCCGCTCGCCCTGCTGATCGTCTTCACCTACGCGCCGATCGCCAACATGGTCGCGTACAGCTTCACCGACTGGGACGGCGTGAGCCCCGAGCTGCGCTACACGGGCGCCGAGAACTACACCGAACTCTTCACCCGCCCCGACCTGTTCGAGGTCTTCTGGGTGAGCGGCTACTACCTGGTCGCCTCGGTCGTCCAGATCGTCGCTGCGCTCTACTTCGCGACGATCCTGAGCTTCAACGTCCGCTTCCGGAACTTCTTCAAGGGCGTGCTGTTCTTCCCGTACCTGATCAACGGGGTCGCGATCGGCTTCGTCTTCCTCTACTTCTTCCAGGACGGCGGCACCCTCGACTCGGTGCTGGGCCTGTTCGGCGTGGAGACGGACCGCGCCTGGCTGGGCACCCCGGAGTCGGCGAACACCTCTCTCGCCGCCGTCTCGGTCTGGCGCTACCTCGGCCTGAACTTCGTCCTCTTCCTGGGCGCGATCCAGTCCATCCCCGGGGAACTGTACGAGGCGGCCGAACTCGACGGCGCCAACCGCTGGCACCAGTTCCGGCACATCATCGCGCCGGGCATCAAACCGGTCCTGAGTCTGACGGTGATCCTCTCGATCTCCGGCTCGCTCTCGGTCTTCGAGATCCCGTACATCATGACCGGCGGGGCGACCGGCACCGAGACCTTCGTGATCCAGACCGTGAAGCTGGCCTTCCAGTTCAACAAGACGGGGCTCGCCTCGGCGGCCGCGATCGTGCTGCTGCTGATCGTCCTGGCGGTGACCTGGGTGCAGCGCCGCCTCGTCCCCGACGACAAGGTGGACCTCGCATGACACGACGTGCGGTCTCCCGCGCCCTGGTGTACCTGTCCCTGATCGCCGCGACGGTGGTGGTCCTGCTCCCGCTGGCCGCCGTGCTCCTGACCTCCCTGAAGTCGGAACGGGAGATGGCGGACGACAGCGGGGCTCTCGCCCTCCCCGACGACCTGCTGAACTTCCAGAACTACGTGACGGCCTTCCAGGACGGCCGCATGCTCTCGGCGTTCGCCAACACGGCGGTGATCCTGCTCTTCGCCATCGGCGGCACGGTCCTCATCGGCTCGATGACGGCGTACGCGATCGACCGGTTCACCTTCCGCTTCCGGAAGCTGGTCGTGGGGCTGTTCCTGGTCGCCGCCCTGGTCCCCGGCGTCACCACACAGGTGGCGACCTTCCAGATCGTCAACAGCTTCGGCATGTTCGACAGCCTCTGGGCGCCGGTCGCCCTCTACATGGGCACGGACATCGTCTCGATCTACATCTTCCTGCAGTTCGTCCGCTCCATCCCGACCTCACTGGACGAGGCGGCCCGCCTGGACGGTGCCAACGCCTTCACCATCTACCGCAAGATCATCTTCCCGTTGCTGAAGCCGGCGGTCGCGACGGTGGTGATCGTCAAGGGCATCACCACCTACAACGACTTCTACATCCCGTTCCTCTACATGCCGTCGGAAGATCTTGGCGTGATCTCGACGTCCCTGTTCCGCTTCAAGGGCCCCTTCGGAGCCCACTGGGAGACGATCTCGGCAGGAGCGATCCTGGTCATCCTCCCGACCTTGATCGTCTTCCTGTGCCTGCAGCGCTACATCTACAACGGCTTCACGAGAGGGGCCACCAGGTAAGGGCCTCAGGGGCGCGGGGAACGGCGCGACCGGCCAAGGACGACCCGCACCCGCCGTACGGGAGAACCCCCTACGGCGCCTTGGCGGACAGAGCAGTCACCAGCACAGGCGTGACCTGCTCCACCTGCCAGGCCCGAGCCCCATGCCCGGCCAGCGCCTCCGCGACGGACGCGGCGTCCACCACCGCCGGAGGCTCCCAGCACACCCGCCGCACCGTGTCCGGCGCGATCAGATTCTCCTGCGGCATGGTGAGCTCCTCGGCGAGCGCGGAAACCGCGGCCCGGGCGGCGGACAGCCGCGCCGCCGCCGCGGGATCCTTGTCGGCCCAGGCACGGGGCGGCGGCGGCCCCGCCACCGGCTGTCCCGGCTGCGGCAACTGCGCCTCGCTCAGCCCCTTCGCCCGGTCTACCGCCGCCTGCCACTGTTCCAGCTGCCGCTTGCCCATCCGGTGTCCGAAACCGTTCAGTGCGGCGAGGGCGTGCACGTTGGCCGGAAGGGCCAGCGCGGCCTCCACGATGGCCGCGTCCCCGAGCACCTTGCCCGGCGAGACGTCCCGCCGCTGCGCGATCCGGTCCCGGGTCTGCCACAGCTCCCGGACGACGGCCAGCTGCCGCCGCCGGCGGACCTTGTGCATGCCGGACGTGCGCCGCCAGGGGTCCTTGCGGGGCTCGGGCGGCGGGGCCGAGGCGATCGCGTCGAACTCCTGCCGGGCCCACTCCAGCTTGCCCTGCCGGTCCAGCTCCTTCTCCAGCGCGTCGCGCAGGTCGACGAGCAGCTCGACGTCCAGCGCCGCGTACCGCAGCCAGGGCTCGGGCAGCGGCCGGGTGGACCAGTCGACGGCGGAGTGGCCCTTCTCCAGCACGAAGCCGAGGACGCCCTCGACCATCGCGCCGAGGCCGACCCGGGGGAATCCCGCCAGCCGCCCGGCCAGCTCCGTGTCGAACAGCCGCGTCGGCACCATGCCTATCTCGCGCAGGCACGGCAGGTCCTGGGTGGCGGCGTGCAGCACCCACTCGACGCCGGACAGGGCCTCGCCCAGGGCGGACAGGTCGGGGCAGGCCACGGGGTCGATCAGCGCCGTGCCGGCGCCTTCGCGGCGCAGCTGCACGAGGTAGGCGCGCTGGCCGTAGCGGTAGCCGGACGCCCGCTCGGCGTCGACGGCGACGGGGCCGGATCCCGCCGCGAAGGCGGCGATCGTCCGGGCCAGGGCGTCCTCGTCCGCGATCACGGGCGGAATGCCCTCGCGCGGCTCCAGCAAGGGGATCGGCGCCTCCGTAGCAGAAGATCCGCCGTCGTCCGGAGGGGCGCCTCCGGTGGTTCGCAGTGAGCTGTCTGCTGCGGTGTCGTGGGCGTCGGTCACCTGTCAAGGGTATCCATGTATGGACAGCGCCCGTCGACGGAACGTTCCGTCGACGGGCGCCCGGGGGTCGCAAACCAGTCATGTCGGGGAAGTGGCGGATTCGCGAGCCGTGAGTGACGTGATCGGGACCGGCGGCCGGGCCCGGTCACCTGAGTGAGGGGTCATCGGGGGTCGGGGCGGAGCGGGTCAGTGGATGATCCCGGTGCGCAGCGCCACCGCGACCATCCCGGCCCGGTCGCCCGTGCCGAGCTTGCGCGCGATGCGGGCGAGGTGGCTCTTGACGGTCAGCGCGGACAGGCCCATCGAGACGCCGATCGCCTTGTTCGACTGGCCCTCCGCGACCAGGCGCAGCACCTCGACCTCGCGGCCGGACAGCTCGCGGTAGCCGCCCGGGTGGCTCGGGGCACCCGGGGGGCGGCGGTGCAGGCGCGCGGCGGCGGCGCCGATGGGGGCGGCGCCCGGCCGGGTGGGGAGCCCGACGTTGGTACGGGTGCCGGTGACGACGTAGCCCTTCACACCGCCGGCGAGCGCGTTGCGCACGGCGCCGATGTCGTCGGCCGCGGAGAGAGCGAGGCCGTTGGGCCAGCCCGCGGCGCGGGTCTCCGACAGCAGGGTGAGGCCGGAGCCGTCGGGCAGGTGGACGTCGGCGACGCAGATGTCGCGGGGGTTGCCGATGCGGGGACGAGCCTCCGCGATGGACGAGGCCTCGATGACATCGCGCACACCGAGCGCCCACAGGTGGCGGGTGACGGTGGAGCGGACGCGCGGGTCGGCCACGACCACCATGGCGGTCGGCTTGTTCGGGCGGTAGGCGACCAGGCTTGCGGGCTGCTCGAGGAGAACGGACACCAGGCCTCCTGGGGTGCGGGACGGGGCCGGCTCGTGGGGGTGAAGCCGGGACGAACCGTGCTTTCAAGGTCACAGTCGTCTTCGGCACCGAACCCGTCCGCCTTTAGAGAATGATCACGATTCGGTGATAACAATCCGTGCAATTCGGACACGCGGTCGATCATTCGAAGGCCGGACGGTTTCGGTCTGGGTCGCTACGCGGTCGAAAGTGGCCGTATCGACAAAGTGATTCGGCCAAGAGGGGGACGCAGGTGTGATCGTCGACAGGGCAGCGTTGACCACCCCGTACAGGTTCGATCAGTACGGGGTGGGAAGCGGGTCGGTCAGCGGGACTGGGATCAGCGGGACTGGGGTCCGCGCCGCTGGGGGAGCGTCACCACCGAGGCGTCACCCGGGCCGGCCGGCGGCAGCCCCGCGACCTGGGCGAGCAGATCACACCAGGACGCCAGGTGCGCGGCGGTGTCCGGGACGTCGCCCAGGCCCTCGCGGGGCGTCCAGGACGCACGGATCTCGATCTGCGAGGCGGCCGGCCGGGCCGACAGACCCCCGAAGTAGTGGGAGCTCGCGCGCGTGACCGTGCCGCTTGGCTCCCCGTAGGTCAGCCCGCGCGTCTGGAGCGCGCCGGTCAGCCAGGACCAGCACACCTCCGGCAGCAGCGGGTCCGCGGCCATCTCCGGCTCCAGCTCCGCGCGCACCAGCGTCACCAGCCGGAACGTGCCCTGCCAGGCGTCGTGCCCGGCCGGGTCGTGCAGCAGCACCAGGCGGCCGTCGGCCAGGTCCTGGTCGCCGTCGACGACGGCGGCCTCCAGCGCGTAGGTGTAGGGGGCGAGCCGCTTGGGCGGGGGCGTCGGCTCGACCTCGATCTGGGGCCGCAGCCGCGCCGCCCTGAGCGCCTCGACGGCGGCCCGGAAGGGCAGCGGGGCGGAGTCCGCCTCCCGCCGGTCGTTCTCGGTGTCCTTCGCTTCGTCCATTCCGCCAGCGCCGTCCGACAGTCGTCCCTGAGCCGCAGCCATGCCGGAAGGTTACGGGGACCGGAGCCCGGGTGCCGGGCTAGACACCCCGCGCCTCTCCAGGGGCTGAATCGCGCTGTCCGGCGGCGTGCGAAACTTGGCCCCGTGAGTGCCAACGACGCCCCCCGGGCCCCGCAGCCGTCCGCCCCGTACGACTCCGCCTTCCTCAAGGCGTGCCGGCGCGAGCCCGTGCCGCACACGCCGGTGTGGTTCATGCGGCAGGCCGGGCGCTCACTGCCGGAGTACCGCAAGGTGCGCGAGGGCATCCCGATGCTGGAGTCCTGCATGCGTCCCGAGCTGGTCACCGAGATCACGCTCCAGCCCGTCCGCCGGCACGGCGTGGACGCGGCGATCTACTTCAGCGACATCGTCGTCCCGCTCAAGGCCATCGGCATCGACCTCGACATCAAGCCCGGCGTCGGCCCGGTCGTCGAGAACCCGATCCGCACCCGCGCCGACCTCGCCCAGCTGCGCGACCTCACCCCCGAGGACGTCTCCTACGTCACCGAGGCCATCGGCCTGCTCACCGCCGAACTCGGCGAGACCCCGCTCATCGGGTTCGCGGGCGCCCCGTTCACCCTCGCCAGCTACCTCGTCGAGGGCGGCCCGTCCCGCACGTACGAGAACGCCAAGGCGATGATGTACGGCGACCCCGAGTTGTGGGCCGACCTGCTCGACCGCCTCGCCGAGATCACGGCCGCGTTCCTGAAGGTGCAGATCGAGGCCGGCGCCTCGGCGGTCCAGCTCTTCGACTCCTGGGCCGGCGCGCTGGCCCCCGTCGACTACCGGCGCTCGGTGCTGCCCGCGTCGGCGAAGGTCTTCGAGGCCGTGGCCGGCTACGGCGTGCCGCGCATCCACTTCGGCGTCGGCACCGGCGAGCTGCTGGGCCTCATGGGCGAGGCCGGCGCGGACGTCGTCGGTGTCGACTGGCGCGTCCCGATGGACGAGGCCGCCCGCCGCGTCGGCCCCGGCAAGGCGCTCCAGGGCAACCTCGACCCGACCGTGCTGTTCGCCCCGACCGAGGCCGTCGAGGCCAAGACCCGGGAGGTCCTGGACTCGGCGGCGGGCCTGGAGGGCCACGTCTTCAACCTCGGCCACGGCGTCATGCCGTCCACGGACCCGGACGCGCTGACCCGGCTCGTGGAGTACGTCCACACGCAGACCGCCCGCTGACCCGGGTCCGCGCTGCCGGCCCTCAGGGCCGCACGCGCGTCGCCCGGATCAGCCACCAGGTCGCCGCCAGGCAACCGGCCGCGGGCAGGGCCAGCAGCACCGGCACGGCGTCGACGCCGGCCAGTTCGATGCCCTTGCCCAGGACCGGCCCGGCGGCGACCCCGCCGATCATCGAGGCGGCGATCACATACGCCCCGGCCCGTCGCGCCCGGGGCACCGCCCGGGACAGCCACGGCAGGCCCGTGGGGAAGATCGGCGCGTGGAACAGGCCGACGCCGGCGTACGCGTACGGGGCCGCCGCCGGGATCAGGGCCAGCAGCAGGCAGAGCACCATGCCGACGGAGCTGACCACCATGATCGTCTGCACGGACCAGCGCAGCGTCAGTGGTGCGACCAGCAGCCGTCCCACGGTCACCATCAGCCAGAACGCCGAGGTGGCCGTGGCCACGGTCGCCGCGTCGTGCCCGACGGACTCCAGGTGCGTCGGCTCCCAGCCGCCGACCCCCGTCTCCACCGCCACCATCAGGACGTACAGCACGATGAAGACGGTGACGACCAGGGCCGCCGAGGTCCGCAGCCCGGGTCCCCGCCCACCGGTCGCCTCGGTGTCCCCGGCCTCGTCGGCGGGTTCGGCGGATGCCTCCCCGCCCTCGCGGACGCCGCGCTGCGCCAGCACCAGGACGGCGGACAGCGCGGCGAACCCCGCGAAGACGGCGGGATAGCCACCGGGGCCGAGCAGCCCCAGGAGGGCCGGGCCGCCCACGGCACCGAGTCCGTAGGCGGCGCCGATGATGTTGAGCATCGCCGGGCTGCGGCGGCCGAACCCCACCGAGAACAGCTGGTTGAGGCCGTAGTCGATGCCGCCGAAGCCCACCCCGGTGACCAGCGCCGAGGCCAGCGCCCACCCCCAGGCGGGAGCCAGCGCGAAGCCGGTCCCGCCCAGGGCCATCAGCGCGTACGAGGCGGACAGCAGCGTTCTGTTGCCCAGCCGCCCGTGCACCCGGTTCAGCAGCAGCACCCCGGCCACGCCGCCGACGAAGTGGGCGCTCAGGCTCAGCCCGGCGGCGGCCGGCGACAGGCCGAACTCCGTGCGGAACGCGGGGATCGCCGGGCCGTACAGCGCCTGCAGGGCCCCGATGAGGGCGAAGCCCACGCAGGAGGCGACGACGGCGAACGGGCTGAACAGGGGCCGCGCCAGGGTGGTGCCGGGCGGCGCGGCCTCGGTGGAGGTGCCGGTCAAGGGACGTTCCTCTTCCCTGTGTCGCGTGGGCCGGGCCGCTGCCGCCGGATCACCGGCTCACCGGAGCGGCGAGCGCGTCCCGCTGGTCGCCGGCCAGCAGGCGTTCCAGCACCCGCTGGCTGCGCAGCCCGTCACCGAACCCGGCCAGGGCGCTGTCGGCGCTCCGCCCGGTGCCGCCGTCCCGCGCGGTGACCGCGTCGCGCCACTCCCGCAACTGGTGCCGGAAGGTGTCGCTCCACCCGGGCACCTCGCCGGGCGGCGAGGCGAGCACCTCCTCGCGGGCGAAGGTGCCCTGCTCCCAGGTGACCCGGGACTTCAGGAAGTACGTCGTGTCGTCCTTGGAGTGGTAGTACAGCTCCTTGCGGTCGCCGATGATCTTCAGGGAGAAGCCGAGCTCCTCAGGCAGCGAGGACTTGGACGTCGTCAGGTTGAAGAACGTGCCGTTCTCCAGCCGGCCGCTGACGAAGGCGTAGTCGTCGACCTGGACGTCCTGGCCCTCCTTCTGCGGCACGTTCACCTGGAGCTTGGTGCGGCAGCTCGTGCTGTCGACCGGGCTGTCGAAGAGCCGGTCGAGCATGTCGACCAGGTGCACGCCCAGATCACCGAGGGAGCCGCTGGTCGACCGGCCCAGGGCGCTGTCCCGCCAGGTGAAGCGGGAGCGGGTCAGGGCGCTGCCGCGCCGGAAACCGGCCTCGGCGAAGAGGACGGAACCCAGCTCCCCGCTCCGCACCAGGTTCCGGATCTCTCCGACGGCGGCCAGGTAGCGGTAGTTGAAGCCCATGGCGCACACCAGGCCGCTCTCCTCGGCCAGCGCGGTGATCCGCTCGGCCTCCGCCACCGTCGTCGTCATCGGCTTCTCGCACAGCACGTGCCGGCCGTGCCGGAGGGCCTCCTCGGCGTAGTCGGCGTGCGTGTGGTTGGGCGAGGCGATGACGACCGCGTCCACCCGCTCGTACAGCTCGGTCGTCGTGGAGAAGGCGGCGCAGCCGAAGCGTTCGGCCAGCTCCGCGGCCTTGTCGGGCATCACGTCGTACACACCGGCGCATGTGACGCCGGGGACGGTCTCGGCGGCCCGCAGGTGGGCGAGGGCGATGCCGCCGGCGCCGATGATTCCGATCTTCATGGTCTTCCTCTTTCAGGGACGGCCCTCCGGCCCGGAGCGGCCGGGCCGGGGGAGCGGTTCAGTGGCCGAGGTGGTGACGGAAGGCGTGCAGGAGGGCCTGGGTGTGCGGGTGGGGCGAGACCCGCGGGAAGCGGTCGCGGGCCTCCGGTGTGCAGTTGGCGACGAGGTAGCCGTGGCGCACGGCGCCCAGCATCTCCAGGTCGTTGCCGCTGTCGCCGAACGCGAGGGTGCGCTCCGGGTCGACGCCGAAGCGGGCGCACAGGTGCCGGACGACGTTGCGCTTGCCGCACACCGGCGGCAGGAAGTCGACGTCGTAGCAGTCCGCGGGGTCGCCGGTGGCCGGGTTGCAGCGGCTGATGTTGAGGCCGAGGCCGTACTCGGCGGCCAGCTCGCGCACCAGACCCAGGCCGTGCTCGTCGCGCCGCGGGTCGCCGAGGGAGCGGAAGTAGTAGTTGACCAGGAACTCGGTGCGGTGGCCGGTGTCCTGCGGGAACAGGTCGACGCCGTGCCGGGCGAGCCGTTCCACGGCCTGTTCGACCCGGGCCCGCTCGAACCCGCTGTCCCGCAGCACCTGCCGCCACTCGGGGTCGGGGCGGGCGACGCCGTCGGGGAAGAACGTCAGCTCGGTGCCCAGGGCGCCGGCCACGAAGTGCGGCAGCACGCGGGCGCCGCAGCGGGCCATCTTCTCCCGGACGGAGGCCGCGGAGCTGCCGGTGACCCAGCCGAACAGCAGGCCGTGCCGCACGGCCTCGGTCAGCAGGTACTCCTCCAGGGCGGCCAGGTGGGCGCGCTGTTCGGGGGTGGCGGCATGGGCCAGGTAGGTCTCGTCGAAGTCGGAGAACGCGGCCCAGCCGACCCGGTCCGGGAGCCGCAGCGCGGGCGACGGGGCGGGGGCGCCGTCGAGCGACAGGGTGTCGGTCACGGCGTCACCGGCCCGGGCGGGTCGCCGCGTACAGGGCGTCGACCACGCGGTCCTGCTCGCCGAGGGACAGCCCCGCGTGCAGCGGAAGGTGCAGCACCCGGTCGTGCAGCCACTCGGTCCGCGGCAGCCGCGCGTGCCCGAAGAACCGCTCGCGCACCGGGGTCTGCTGCCGGTGCGTCAGAACGGGGTAGTAGACGTCCGTCTCCACGCGGCTCCGCAGCGCCAGCTCGTCCCGCAGGGCGTCGCGGGTCGGCGCACCGCCGTCCACCAGCACCGGGAACAGGTGCCAGGAGTGGTCGGGGGCGAAGGCGGGCGTCTCCAGGACGCCCTCCTCGGCCAGCGGGCGCAGCGCCTCCACGTAGCGCCGGGCGAGGTACGTCCGCCGCAGTCCCCGCAGGCCCGTGAAGGGCAGCAGGGCCAGGCCGATCGCGGCCATGGTGTTGTCGATGCGCGCGTTGAGGCCGAACGCCTCGCACTTGACGTTCTTCCGGCCCGGCTCGAAGCCGTGGTAGCCGGCCACCCGGCAGCGCTCGGCGATCTCGGCCGAGTCGGTGACGACCGCACCGGCCTTCCCGCACAGCCCGACGTTCTTGTACGGGTTGAAGCTGAGGGCCGCCGCGTCGGAGTACCGCCCGACACCGCTCACCCCGATCGCCTGGCAGGCGTCCTCGACGATCCGCAGCGCGTACCGGTCCGCGACGGCCCGCAGCCCGGCCATGTCGGCGAGCTTGCCGTAGAGGTGGACGGGCAGGACCGCCACGGTGCGCGGGGTGACGTGCTCCGCCACCGACACCGGGTCCAGGTTGCCGTCGGGCGTGGTCACGTCGGCGAGGACGGGGACCGCGCCGCAGGCGAACACCGCGTTCTCGGTGGCGGCGAAGCTGTTGGCCGGGAGGATCACCTCGTCGCCCGGCTCGACGCCCACGGCGCGCAGGGCGATGACGAGCGCGTCGGTTCCGCTGCCGGTCGCGACCGCGCAGTTCGTGCCCGAGAGGTCGGCGACGGCGTCCTCGAACGCGGTGACCGCCGAACCGCTCGTGAACTCACAGCTCTCCAGGACCCGCGCGAAGGCCTCGGCGGCGGCGTTCTTCTCCCGCGGCGACAGCAGCCGTTCCTTCGGCAGGAACGGGACGTGCGCGACCTGCGCGGGCTCCGGGAACAGGGAGGCGACGAACAGGTCGGGGTCCCCGGGAGCGGAGTTCCACGACGACAGGGCGCTCGCCAGCTCCTGGTCGGCGAGGGCGTCCCGCCCGGGGTGGGTGGTCCTCACGCCGCCGGCGAGGTCCTCGACCACCCGGTGCAGGCTGCCGCTGTCGCTGAGGAGGGCGGAGCCGGTGGTCGTGGTGGGGTCGGCGGTGGAGACGGTCATGCGTACTCCTTGCGTTCGAAGAGCGGAGAAATCCTGCGCCGAAGCGCGCGCACGGGCATCGGGAATACGGAGGGAATGACTGTCGAAAACTGCTCGGATCTATTTCCGTGTGGGATGGGGGAGCGGCTCACGTCGGCGATGCTGGCAGCGGTCTCCAAGCTCCGTCAACCGGCATCTTTTTGCCGCGCCCAAGGGTCGAGGAAATCCCTGGAAAACCCGGTGATCGGCCCTGGAAAACGGGGCGGACAACCGGTCGAAAACCGGCAGAATTCTGCCGGTCCCCTGGGTGCACCCCGACGAGCAGGGCATATGCGACCCGCTTTCGCCCGCCCCGACAGGCCTTGTTACGGTGTGTTTCCCCGGCAATACGCAGAGGGAGTGTGTGCGAGCCGTGTCACGAGATGCCCTGCCGGATCTGCTGCGCGCTTGGCGGGTCGATGCGGGAAACAAAATGAACAGGGGAAGACAGTTACCTCAAAAAGAGGTGGCGCAGCGCATGGGGGTGAGTGAGCGCTGGTATCGGAATCTCGAGACCGGGGCACACGTACCGCTTTCCATGGAAATCCTGGAGCGTCTTTCCCGGGCGCTGCTGCTCGGCCCCGACGAGCGCATGGCCCTGCACGGCCACGCCCTCGGCGGTGCCGGCGGACGGCAGCCCGGTGAACAGGACCCGCGCGACGCCACCGACGAACTGGCCGCCCTCACCTCGGCGCGGATCGGCTTCCCCAGCTATCTGACCGACCAGGCGTGGAACGTCCTCGACCACAACGCCGCCATGGCCCGCTGGTTCCCCTGGGTCCGGGAACCGGGCGCCAACCTGATGCGCTGGGCCCTGACCACGAACGCCGCCCGCGAGCAGATCGTGGACTGGCCCCGGCACGCCGCGCAGTACCTCGCCCTGCTGCGGTTCGCGCTGGTGACCCGGCCCGAGGACACCGGCCTCGGTGCCCTGCGCGACGCCGTGCTGGCCGACCGCGCCTGCCGCGACCTGTGGCACCGCGCCCCCAAGGTCCTCGCCTACCGGCACGGCCACCGCTACGAACTGCGCCTGCCGCACGTCCGCCGGGAGACCATCAAGGTCACCTCGCAGGTCCTGCTCCCCGCGTACCGGCAGGAACTCCGCTACGTCCTGCTGCTGCCCGCGGACGACCCGCCGGACGACCCGCCGGACGACCCCTGAACCGCGCGGGCGCGCTCACGGTCGGGAACGGGGACGACCACATCACGCGTGTGCCCGGGGCGCCGCCGGTGAATCGGCGGGGCCGGTGAACGCGGCCGGTTGGGCGTGCGTATGTGTCGGCAACCGCCCGCGGCGCGGGGAAGGCGGGTCGCGGGGCCGACGTGAGGATCAGGCGATGAACGACCGAGTTACTCCTCCCATGCACGCGCTGCCGGACGGCGAGGCGGAGCTGACGCTGGTGGTGAAGCTGCCCTGGGAGGACGTGGCCCGCCTCGGCCAGGAGGCCGGGCGGCTGGCCGCGCAGTGGCGGCGTTCGGTGACGCTGGAGGAGGCGGTGAGCCACCGGCTGCGGTCGTCGCGGGTCGCCGCGCACGCCAAGCCGGCGGGGGAGCAGCCGCCGGCTGTGACTTCTTCGGCCTCGGTGTCGTCGTTGCCGTCGCGGCCGCCGGCGGAGCAGGCTCGGCAGGCCATCGACCGGATCAACGGGACTGCCGGGACCGCGTAGCGTTTCGCCGTCGGGGTGCGGGTTCCGTTGCGGGGTGCGGGCTCGTGGTGGCTGCTCGCGCCCACTCCCTACGCAGAACCGCGCACCTTCGTCGCCGCCTTGCGGGCCGCCACCAGGACCGGGTCCCAGACGGGGGAGAACGGTGGGGCGTAGCCCAGGTCCAGGGTGGTCATCTGTTCCGCCGTCATGCCCGCCGTGAGGGCGACCGCCGCGATGTCGACGCGCTTGCCCGCGCCCTCCCGGCCCACGATCTGCACGCCGAGCAGGCGGCCGGTGCGGAGTTCGGCGAGCATCTTCACCGTCATGGGGGAGGCGTTCGGGTAGTAGCCCGCGCGGCTGGTCGACTCGATGGTGACCGCCTCGAAGCGCAGCCCGACCCGGTGGGCGTCCTTCTCGCGCAGACCCGTGCGCGCGATCTCCAGGTCGCAGACCTTGCTGACCGCCGTGCCGACCACCCCCGGGAACGTCGCGTAGCCGCCGCCGACGTTGGTGCCGATGACCTGGCCGTGCTTGTTGGCGTGGGTGCCGAGGGCGATGTGCCGCTCCTGGCCGGAGACCAGGTCGAGGACCTCGACGCAGTCGCCGCCCGCCCAGACGTTCTCGTGGCCGCGCACCCGCATCGAGCGGTCCGTGAGGAGCCCGCCGTGGGTGCCGAGCGGGAGTCCGGCCGCCCGCGCGAGGGCCGTCTCGGGGCGCACGCCGATGCCGAGCACCACCACGTCCGCCGGGAATTCGCGCTCCCGCGTGGCCACCGCCCGCACCCGGCCGTCGTCCCCCGTCAGGATCCCGGTGACCTCGGCGTCGTTCACCATCGTGATGCCCAGGCCCTCCATGGCCTCGTGCACCAGGCGGCCCATGTCCGGGTCCAGGGTCGACATGGGCTCGCTGCCGCGGTTGACGACCGTCACCTCGTAGCCGCGGTTGATGAGCGCCTCGGCCATCTCCACGCCGATGTACCCGGCGCCCACGACCACCGCGCGGCGGCCACGCGTGCGTGCCAGCGAGTCGAGCAGCTCCTGGCCGTCGTCCAGCGTCTGCACGCCGTGCACCCCGGGGGCGTCGGCCCCGGGCATGTCCGGCCGGATCGGCCGGGCCCCGGTCGCGATCACGAGCTTGTCGTACGACGTCCAGGACTCGGCGCCGGAGTCGACGTCACGCGCGCGGACCCGCCGCCCGTCGAGGTCGAGCTCCGTGACCTCGGTGCGCAGCCGCAGGTCGATGTCCCGCGCGCGGTGCTCCTCGGGTGTGCGGGCGATCAGCCGGTCCCGGTCGGTGACGTCGCCGCCCACCCAGTACGGGATGCCGCACGCCGAGTACGACGTGAAGTGGCCCCGTTCGAACGCCACGATCTCCAGCTCGTCGGGGCCCTTCAGGCGGCGCGCCTGCGACGCCGCGGACATCCCCGCGGCGTCACCGCCGATCACGACCAGTCGCTCCCCGCGCGTACGGCTCTTGTTCATGCGGACACGCTACGGGAGCAGGGCACTTCAGTCCTGCTCGCCGGACTCCCGGGCGGGGCCGGACTCCGGGGCGGTCCGGGCCACCGGCAGCGGGCCCAGGGCGCTCGCCGCGGACGACGCGGGAGCGGGCCACGGGCGGCGCGGCAGGCGGGGCCGTACGACGCGCAGCCACAGCAGGACGAGCAGGGCCGCAACCGCGGCGAACGGCAGGACCGCGCCGAGCACCACCGCGAGCCAGCGCAGCATCGTCACGAACGCGTTCCAGCCGCCCGCGAGCGCGTCGAGGAACCCCGGGTCCTCGTCCTTCTTCTCCTGCTTCCGCACAGGCGTCTCGGACAGCGACAGCGTGATGGTGGCCAGGCTGGTGCGGTCCTTCAGGGACGCCTGCCGGGCGAGCAGCGCCTCCAGGTCGGCCTGGCGGGAACTCAGCTCGCCCTCCAGGGTCACCACGTCGCTGAGCTTGTCGGCCCGGTCCATCAGCTCGCGGATCCGGGCCACGCTGGCGCGCTGCGAGGTGATCCGGCTCTGCACGTCCACGACCTGGTCGGTGACGTCCTGCGCCTTCGCGCTGCGGTCGATGAGCTTCCCGGCGCCCTCCAGTCCGGCGAGGACCTCGTCGTACTCGGCGGCGGGCACGCGCAGCACGACCCGGGTGCGCTCGTGGCCCCGCGTGTCCCGGGTGGTGGTCTCGTTGCCGACGTAGCCGCCCGCGTTCTCGGTGCGGGTGCGGGCCTCCTCCAGGGCCTTCGGGACGTCCTTGACCTGCACGGTCAGCGAGGCCGTGCGGATGATGTGCTGCGTGGGGAGCTTCGCCGGCGCGGTCGCCCCGGCGTCGCTGCCGGCCCCGCTTCCGGCGCCGCCCGGGGCGGCCTCCTTCGCTCCGGCCCCGTTGTCCGCCTCGGAGCCGGCGTAGCCGCGGTCGGCCGCGGTGCTGCCGGCGGAGTCCTCGCCCCCGGCGCTGCACCCCGTGAGGGCGACGGCCGCGGCGAGGAAGAGCGCGGCCAGGGCCGTGGCAGGGCGTCGTACGGATCGTCGTGTGCGCATGGGCATCCCCCGAGCGTCGGTTCGGCTGACGCTTCTTCGACGCCCGAGCCGCGCCGGACGTTTGGCCCGGGAGGGTTCCGATGCGGTCACGGTCCGGACTCGTCCGGGACACCGGGTCGCCGCGGCGCTGTCAGTGGGGTCTGAGAGGCTGGGGCCATGCGCGAAGTTCAGACCCGTGCGGGCACGGGGCAGGTCGTCGTCATCGGGGCGGGCATCGCGGGCCTGGCAGCCGCCCACCGGCTGCTGGAGCGCGGGGCGCGGGTCACCGTGCTGGAGGCCTCCGACCGGATCGGCGGCAAGCTGCTGCCCGGGGAGATCGCGGGCGCGCGTGTGGACCTCGGCGCCGAGTCGATGCTCGCCCGCCGCCCCGAGGCGGTGGCGCTCGCGCGCGAGGTGGGCCTCGCCGACCGCCTCCAGCCGCCCGCGACCGCGACGGCCTCGATCTGGACGCGCGGCGCCCTGCGCCCCATGCCCAAGGGCCACGTCATGGGCGTGCCCGGGACCGCCGCCGCCCTGTCCGGCGTGCTGTCCGACGAGGGCCTCGCCCGCATCGAGCGCGACGCCGACCTGCCCCGCACGGAGGTCGGCGACGACGTGGCCGTCGGGGAGTACGTGGCGGCGCGCCTCGGCCGCGAGGTCGTCGACCGCCTGGTGGAGCCCTTGCTGGGCGGGGTGTACGCGGGCGACGCGTACCGCATCTCGATGCGCTCGGCCGTCCCGCAGCTCTACCAGGCCGCCCGGTCCCACGCCTCCCTGACGGAGGGCGTCCGCGAGATCCAGGCCAAGGCGGCCGCCGCGCAGCAGACCGGCCCGGTGTTCATGGGCGTCCAGGGCGGTGTGGGCACCCTGCCGCTCGCGGTGGCGGAGTCGGTCCGGGCCCGCGGCGGCGAGATCCTCACCGGCGCCCGGGTGACGGAACTGCGCAGGGCGGCGCCGCCGGCCGGTGCGACCGAGTCGCCCGCCCCGGGTGACGACGCGAGCGCGCCCGACGGGTCGCCCTCGGCCTGGCGCGTGGTCGCCGGTGACCGCGTGCTGCATGCCGACGCGGTCGTGCTCGCCGTCCCCGCGCCCGCCGCCGCCCGGCTCCTGCGCGCCGAGGCCCCCGGGGCCGCCGCCGAGCTCGACGCCGTCGAGTACGCCTCCATGGCCCTGGTCACCCTCGCCTACCGCCGCGCCGAGGCGGACCTGCCCGACGGCAGCGGCTTCCTGGTGCCGCCGGTCGACGGGCGCACCATCAAGGCCTCCACCTTCGCCTCCCGCAAGTGGGGCTGGATCGCCGAGGAGAACCCCGGCCTGATCGTCCTGCGCACCTCCGTCGGGCGGTACGGCGAGACGGAGATCCTCCGGCGCGACGACGAAGAGCTCGTGGACGTCTCCCGGCACGACCTGAAGGCCGCGACCGGTCTGGCCGCCACCCCCGTCGCCACCCGCGTCACCCGCTGGGACGACGGCCTGCCCCAGTACCCGGTCGGCCACCACGCGCGCGTGGCCCGCGTCCGCGAGCGCGTCGCCCTGCTCCCCGGGCTCGCCGTCTGCGGCGCCCCGTACGACGGCGTCGGCATCCCGGCCTGCATCGCGAGCGCGTACGCCGCCGTCGACCAGATCCAGGGTGACCTGCGCGGTGTGGAGGAACTCACCGCCCACCCGGTGCAGAGCCTGCACGGCGGAGCGGGAGAATGAGAACCATGAGTGACGACGCCTCCACCACGCCCTCCGGCACCGCGCCCGACCGCATCCCGAACAAGGGCAAGCTGGCCAAGGACCTCAACGAGGTCATCCGCTACACGCTCTGGTCCGTCTTCAAGCTGAAGGACGTGCTCCCCGAGGACCGCGCCGGGTACGCCGACGAGGTCCAGGAGCTGTTCGACCAGCTCGCCGCGAAGGACGTGACGATCCGCGGCACGTACGACGTCTCGGGCCTGCGCGCCGACGCCGACCTGATGATCTGGTGGCACGCGGAGACCAGCGACGCGCTGCAGGAGGCGTACAACCTCTTCCGCCGGACGAAGCTCGGCCGCGCCCTGGAGCCGGTCTGGTCGAACATGGCGCTGCACCGCCCCGCCGAGTTCAACCGCTCGCACATCCCGGCGTTCCTCGCCGACGAGACGCCCCGCAACTACGTGAGCGTCTACCCCTTCGTGCGCTCCTACGACTGGTACCTGCTGCCCGACGAGGACCGCCGCCGCATGCTCGCCGACCACGGCAAGATGGCCCGCGGCTTCCCGGACGTGCGCGCCAACACCGTCGCCTCCTTCTCCCTCGGCGACTACGAGTGGCTCCTCGCCTTCGAGGCCGACGAGCTGTACCGCATCGTCGACCTCATGCGCCACCTGCGTGCCTCGGAGGCCCGCCGGCACGTCCGCGAGGAGGTCCCCTTCTTCACGGGCCGCCGCAAGGACATCGCCGAGCTGGTCGCCGGTCTGGCCTGATCAGCGCGGCTGTCCGGCCGTCCCGGCCCGGTCCGGGACGGCCGGCCGCCGCTCGGCCGCGGGAGCCGGCTCCGGCTCGGCGTGCGGCGCGCACTCCGCGCGCCGCCCCGGCAGCCGGCCGTTCAGCAGATACGCCTCCATGTGCCCGTTGACGCAGGCGTTCGGTCCGCCCGCGAGGCCGTGGGTGCCGGCGTCCCGCTCCGTCACCAGGACGGAGCCCGCGAGGCGGCGGCGGAGTTCGAGGGCGCCGTCGTAGGGCGTGGCGGCGTCCCGCTCGGCGGCCAGGATCAGCGTCGGCGGCAGCTCGCCCGGCCCGGTGCCGACGTCCAGCGGCTGCTGCCGGGGCGCCCGCCAGTAGGCGCACGGCAGGTTCGTCCACACGTTGTGCCAGGTCTCGAAGGGCGCCACCCGCGCGAGCCGGGTGTTGTCCCGGTCCCACACCTCCCAGTCCGTCGGCCAGGGGGCGTCGTTGCACTCGACGGCCACGTAGACCGCGCGCGAGTTCTCCGCCTCGGCGGCGGCCTCCGGATGCCGGGCCGCCTGCTCGACCAGCGGCCCGGGGTCGCCCTTCAGGTACGCCGACAGCGCGTGCGCCCGGTGCGGCCACTGGTCGTCGTAGTACCCGGCCTGGAGGAACGCCCCCTGCAACTGGCCCGGCCCGACCTTGCCGCCCGCCGGTTCGGCGGCCAGCCGTGCCATCGCCCGCTCGTAGCTGCGCCGCACCTCCCGCGCGGTCCTGCCCAGCCCGTACACGCCGTGGTGCCGGGCGATCCACGTCCGGAAGTCGAGCCAGCGGCCCTCGAACGCCGCCGACTGGCCGAGGTTGTTGCGGTACCAGATCCGCTCCGGGTCGGGGTCGACGGCCGAGTCGAACACCATCCGCCGTACGTGCGCGGGGAACAGCGTCGCGTAGAGGGCGCCGAAGTACGTGCCGTACGACGAGCCCAGGAAGGTGAGCCGCTCCTCGCCGAGCGCGGCGCGCAGCACGTCGAGGTCGCGGGCGTTGTTCAGCGAGTGGTAGTGCCGCAGCGCGTCCCCGGTCCGCTCGGCGCAGCCGCGCGCGTACGCCCGCGCCTGCGCGATCCGTTCTCTCTTGTACGCCTCGGAAGGATGTGTCGGTGCCTGCGTGGGCCCCTTGAAGAACTGCTTCGGGTCCTTGCAGGACAGCGGCGCCGAAGGGCCCACCCCGCGCGGGGCGTAGCCGACGAGGTCGTACGCGGCCGCGATCCGCTTCCACTCCGGGAGCAGCCCGATGAGCGGGAAGTACAGCCCGGTGGCGCCCGGTCCGCCGGGGTTGTACACCAGGGCGCCCTGCCGGGGGACCGCGCGCTCGCCCTGGTGCGGGTCCTTGCGCGTGGCCCGGGCCCGGCTGACGGTGAGTTCGATCTGCCTGCCGTCCGGCCGGGCGTAGTCCAGCGGGACGGTCACCGTGCCGCACCGCATGCTGCCCGGCAGGTCCTGCGCGTCGGGGCACCGGCCGAAGTCGACGCCGGCCGCCTTCGCGCGGGCGGCGGCCACGGCGGTGCCGCGCATCTCGGCCGTCCCCGACCGGTCCGCGGCGGCCTCCGGGGCGGCGGTGAGGGCGCTCAGCAGCAAGGACCCGGCGGCCGAGTAGAGGAGGGCGGCTCTCATCGCGTATCCCTTCGGTGCACGGTGGCGACGGAAGGGATGCTTCGTCCGGCGAAGGGGGAAGGCAAGCACTGTCCGCCGGTGTCGGCGCCAATGCCCCCGGTGCGCCCCCTGCGTCAGTCGCGTGCCTCGCGGTGCGTGAAGGCGGCGCGCAGGTCCGGTTCGCCGATCGCGCTGACGCCGCGCACGGCCACGGAGGTGAGGTACGTACGGTCGTCGGCGGTGCCGTCCGCGTGCCGGGTCAGCGCGCCGAGCAGCCGCTGACCGGCCGGGGAGGCCCAGCGCGAGTACGGGTGGATCTCGATCCGCGCGACCGCCAGGCAGCTCAGGGCCAGGGCGAGCGGCAGCGCGAACCACAGGGCGACCAGATGCCGCGGCATGTCCGGCGGAAGGGGCGTCAGCAACGCGGCCGCGCCCAGCCCGAGGACGGCGACGGCCGCGCCGCGCACCTGCCGGACCGCCGCGGCGACCGTCGTACGGGCGCTGTCCGGCACCGCCAGGCCCGCGCGCACCAGCCCGTCGGCGATCCCGCGCACCGCGTCCGCCGCCGCTGCGGTGGCCCGCACCGGCGCGATACGGGACTGCCCCTCGGGGCCGATGGCCCCTATGACCGACCGCTCCATCTCGTCCCGCCCGCGCGGATCGACGACCGTGGCCCAGCCGGTGTGCGCCAGGAGCAGGCGGCGCTGGCGCGCCATGGCGACGAGGGTCACGTCGGCGACCCGCCCGGGTCCGCCGGAGAGGAACGCGGCCTCGTACAGCGTGAGTTCACGGACGCGGCCGGTGTCCGCGTCGATGGCCGCGGCGCGCACGGCGGCCAGGCACAGGCGCGTGCACGCCGTGCCGGCCACGGCCCAGGCCGCCAGCAGGAAAAGAACCCAGAGCATATGTTGTTTGTATGTGACACGGTCGTGAGAGCACCATGCCTCGTTCACGATCCGGACGGAGTGTTGTCGGTATGTGACGTTCCGCTTCACCGCTCCGGAGGCGGGCTGAAGGTGGGCGGCGGAAGCGGGAAGGTCGAGCCGGGCTGCGGGCCGGAGGGCGGGACCGGGGCCGGGGCCGGGGTGGCGGGCGTGCCCCCGCCGGCCAGGTCGCGGGCCACCGCGTCGAAGTCGACGTAGCCCGTGGCCTCCAGGACCTTGATGTGGTCGAGGACGGTGGTGTTGGCGTCGTCGGCGAGTTCCCGCACCAGGGAGTTGCGGGTGCTCGCGCGGACCTGGGCGACGACCGAGAACACCCTGCCGTGGGCGATGCGCGCGATGTTGGCGAACCGGCGGTCGTACTCCGCGCCCCGCGCCGCGTCCAGGGTGGCCAGCCACTGCTTCTGCTCGTCGCCGGGCTCGTCCGGCAGGGCGAGGTCCAGCCGGGAGGCGACGTCGAGAACCCGCTCGTCCAGGAACCGGTGCCCCTCGACGAGGTGCCGGCCCGCCGTCCGGACGGCCGGAGTGGTCCCCTTGGTCTGCGCCTGCCGCCCCGCGGGCAGCTCCCACAGCCCGGCCAGCCGCACCTTGACGAGGAAGTCCTGGTCGAGGGCGGACAGGGGCCCGTAACTCGTCTGCAGGGTGTGGGCGCTCAGCAGATTCGGTGCCGTCCCCGGCCGGTCGGTGAAGGACCAGAACGAGAGGACCAGCGCGGCGAGCGTCGCCGTCAGGCACGTGACGATGAGCCCCGTGCCGCTGAAGATGCCTCGCCCCTTGACGGGGGGTCGCGGTCGCATGGTGGTGCCTCCTGGTACGGCACCGCACGCTAGTGCGCTTCGGGTGCGGAGTTGACATGTTACTGGGGCGTCTACGTCAACTGCCGTACAGAACCGAAGGGTTGCATCGGGGGCAAGACGGGACGATTGGGGGAGGTGCGAGGGGGGACTCACCGGGGCAAAGAGGAGCAAACCATTCCATGGCTTCGGGCGGGCGTGCCGCGGGTGTTAACCCCGGCACAGTCGGCCCCGCACGGGTGGGGTGGGACGACTAGGGCCTGTCGTTTGGATCAGGTCGCAGGAAATCGACGGTGCTGTTCAGTGCCGGTGAGCGGGGTCTGGTGCGTGCAGCTGCAAGGCGGAGGAGGGAGTCGACGCGGAGCGTCGGCGAGTGACGACAACGCGGCAGATGCGCGTGCCAGGCCCCGCGTCTGCGGCGTGATCCAAACGACAGGCCCTAGCCCACCCGGGTCCTTGGGGCCGTCCGGACGCCGGCGCGGCGGTGTGGCCCGTGGCCGCCGCCCGTCCGATGGGCCATGTTGCTGACCGTCGGGCCGAACGGCCCGGGCCGGAAGCGAAGGAGGCCCCGCGGTGGGTGAGCTGTACATCGACGGCAAGTGGACGGCGGCGGCGGCCGGCGGACGCCGGGACGTGATCAACCCCTACGACGCGTCCGTCGTCACCACCGTCGACGAGGCCGACGCCACCGACGTGGACCGCGCCGTGCGCGCCGCCCGGCGTGCCTTCGCCGAGGAGGACTGGGCGAATGCCCCCTCCCGCCGCCGGGCCGACCTGCTGATGCGCGTCCACGACCTGCTGCTGCGCGACCGGGAGGACATCGCCCGCACCGAGACCCTCGACACCGGCAAGACGCTGACCGAGGCCCGCATCGACGTCGAGGACGTGGCGAACGCCTTCCGCTACTTCGCCGAACTCGCCGGCAAGGACGGCGGCCGGGTCGTCGACGTCGGCCCGGACGTCCTCAGCCGCGTCGTCTACCAGCCGGTCGGCGTGTGCGCGCTCATCGCCCCCTGGAACTACCCGCTGCTGCAGGCCTCCTGGAAGGTCGCCCCGGCGCTGGCCGCCGGCAACACCTTCGTCCTCAAGCCCAGCGAGACCACACCGCTCACCACGATCGCCATGATCCGGCTCATCGAGGAGGCCGGCGCCCCGCCCGGCGTGGCCAACCTGGTGCTGGGCTCCGGTTCGAGCGTCGGCGCGGCCCTGACCGAGCACCCCGAGGTCGACCTGGTGTCCTTCACCGGAGGCCTCGCCACCGGACGCCGGATCATGGCCGCCGCCGCCGAGGGGCCGAAGAACATCGCCCTGGAACTCGGCGGCAAGAACCCCAACGTCGTCTTCGCGGACGCCGACTTCGACGCCGCCGTCGACTACGCCCTCGACGCCGCCTTCCTGCACTCCGGGCAGGTCTGCTCGGCCGGCTCGCGCCTGCTCGTCGAGGACTCCCTGCACGACCGGTTCGTCGACGCCCTCGCCCGCCGGGCCGAGGCCATCCGGCTCGGCGACGGCCTGGAGGAGGGCACCGAGAGCGGCCCCCTCAGCTCAGCCGAGCACCGCGAGAAGGTCGAGGGCTACATCGCCGTCGCCCAGGAGGAGGGCGCCCGGCTCGTCACCGGCGGCACCCGTCCCGACGACCCCGCCCTGAGCCGCGGCTTCTTCCTGCTGCCGACGATCTTCGCCGACTGCGACCGCACCATGCGCATCGTCCAGGAGGAGGTCTTCGGACCGGTGGTCACCGTCGAGCGCTTCACCACCGAGGACGAGGCGGTGGAGCTGGCCAACGACACCCGCTACGGCCTGGCCGGCGGCGTGTGGACCTCCGACGCGAGCCGCGCCCAGCGCGTCGCCCAGCGACTGCGGCACGGCACCGTGTGGATCAACGACTTCCACCCCTACGTGCCGCAGGCCGAGTGGGGCGGCTTCGGCCGCTCCGGCGTCGGGCGCGAACTCGGCCCCACGGGGCTGCGGGAGTACCAGGAGGCCAAGCACATCTACCAGAACCTCGCCCCCGCGCCCTCCGGCTGGTTCAAGGGCTGACCCGCACAGAAAGCAGAGCACCGCATGGCCACCACCCCCGCGCACGGCACCGAGTCCGCCTACGACTACGTCATCGTCGGCGGCGGCACCGCCGGCTGCGTGCTAGCCGCCCGGCTGAGCGAGGACCCCGACTGCCGCGTCTGCGTCATCGAGGGCGGCCCCAGCGACGTCGGCGACGAGCGCATCCTGCGCCTGCGCAACTGGATCAACCTGCTCGGCTCGGAGTTCGACTACGGCTACACCACCGTCGAACAGCCCCGCGGCAACTCCCACATCCTGCACTCCCGCGCCCGCGTGCTCGGCGGCTGCTCCTCGCACAACACGCTCATCAGCTTCCTGCCGCTGCCGCAGGACCTCGACGACTGGGTGAGCCGGGGCTGCTCCGGCTGGGACCCGGCGACGATCCTGCCCTACCGCGACCGGCTGCTCACCGAGATCGTCCCGGTGGCCGAGGCCGACCGCAATCCCATCGCCAAGGACTTCGTCACCGCGGCCTCCCGCGCCCTCGGCGTCCCCGTCGTCGACGACTTCAACGCCGAGCCCTTCGCCGACGGCACCGGCTTCTTCTCGCTGGCCTACCAGCCCGAGGGCAACCTGCGCTCCTCCGCGTCCGTCGCCTACCTCCACCCCGTCCTGGACCGCCCCAACCTCACCCTCCTGCTGGAGACCTGGGCGCACCGGCTGATCCCCGACGAGTCGGGGCGGCCGACCCGCGTCGCCGTCCGGGGCGCCGACGGCGAACCCGCCACCGTGCGCGCCGAACGCGAACTCCTGCTGTGCGCCGGGGCCATCGACACCCCGCGTCTGCTGATGCTCTCCGGCATCGGACCGGCCGACGACCTGCGGGCCCTGGGCATCGACGTCCGGGCGAACCTGCCCGGCGTGGGGGAGAACCTGCTGGACCACCCCGAGTCCGTGATCGTCTGGGAGACCGAGGGCCCGCTGCCGCCCAACTCCGCGATGGACTCCGACGCCGGCCTGTTCCTGCGCCGCGACAAGGGCCAGCCGCGCCCCGACCTGATGTTCCACTTCTACCAGGTGCCGTTCACCGTCAACACCGAACGCCTGGGCTACCCCGTGCCGCGGCACGGGGTGTGCATGACGCCGAACGTGCCGCGCGCCCGCTCCACCGGCCGCATGTGGCTGCGCAGCAGGAACCCCGCGGAGCATCCCGCCCTGGACTTCCGGTACTTCACCGACCCCGAGGGCCACGACGAGCGCACGATCGTCGACGGGCTGCGGGTCGCCCGCGAGGTCGCCGCGACCGACCCGCTGCGCGACTGGCTCGTCCGCGAGGTCGCGCCCGGCCCGGACGTCGTCTCCGACGCCGACCTGTCCGCGTACGGGCGCCGCGCGGCACACACCGTCTACCACCCGGCCGGCACCTGCCGCATGGGCTCCCCGGACGACCCGGCGGCCGTGTGCAATCCCGACCTGAGACTGCTCGGCGTCGAGGGCGTGCGGATCGTCGACGCGTCGGTGTTCCCGACGATGCCCACCATCAACCCCATGGTGACCGTGCTGCTCGCCGCCGAACGCGCCGCCGACCTGATCACCGGCCGTCCCGGGCCGGCGGAACGGGGGGCCGTGCGGTGACCGGTCCGCAGTCTCCCGCCCCGGCGACCGGCACCCCGCAGGGGGAGCCGGGCTCGGAGTTCCGCAAGGACATGGGCCCGTGGGCCAACTTCGCCCTCGGCTTCACCTACCTCTCCCCGGTGGTGAGCACCTACACCCTCTTCGGCACCGCGCTCGTCGACGGCGGGCCGCCGATGGTCTGGGCGTTCGTGCTCGCCGGCTGCGGCCAGTTCCTCGTCGCGCTCGTCTTCGGCGAGATCGTCGCCCAGTACCCCATCGCGGGCGGCGTCTACCCGTGGGCGCGCCGGCTGTGGGGCAAGCGCTGGGCGTGGATGACCGGCTGGGTGTACATGTGGGCGCTGCTGGTGACCATCACCTCGGTCGCCTACGGCGCGGGCCCCTACATCGCCATCCTCTTCGGCTTCGACCCCACCGTGCACACGACCGTGCTGTGCACCGCGGTGCTGATCGTCGTCGCCGTCCTCATCAACTACGCGGGCACCAAGGCGCTGTCGGCGGCGGCGGTGATCGGTTTCGCCGGTGAGCTCATCGGCGCGCTCGTCGTCGGCGTCTACCTGCTGGTGACCCACCGCCACCACGGCCTCGGTGTCGTCTTCGACTCCTATGGCGCCGAGGGGGACGGCTCCTACCTGCCGGCGTTCCTGGCCGCGGCGATCATCGGCTTCTACCAGTACTACGGCTTCGAGGCCTGCGGCGACACCGCGGAGGAGGTCGCCCACCCGGGGCGCGTCATCCCCAAGGCGATGCGCCGCACCATCTACGTCGGCGGCGCGGCGGCCACGTTCACCTGCATGTCGCTGCTGCTGTCCGTGACGGACTTCGGCGCGATCATCTCCGGCGAGCAGGCCGACCCGGTGGTGGACGTGCTGTACGACGCGATGGGCGAGACCGGGGCGCGGCTGGTGATGGCCGTGGTGCTGATCTCCTTCCTGTCCTGCACGATCAGCCTCCAGGCCGCGGCCGGGCGGCTCATCTACTCCTACGCCCGCGACGAGATGGTCGTCGGGCACCGGCTCCTGCGGCGCTTCTCCCACGCCCGCGCGGTGCCCGGGTACGCGCTGCTGGTGGCGGCCGCGGTGCCGCTGCTCATCGCCTTCGGCTCGCTGCTCTCCGAGGACGCCCTCACCAACATCGTGTCGTTCGCGATCCTCGGCATCTACGGCTCGTTCCAGATGGTGGTCCTCGCGGCCCTGCGCGCCCGGCTCAAGGGGTGGCGCCCGGCCGGGGAGTTCACCCTGGGCCGCTGGGGCCTCGCGGTGAACGCCGGTGCGCTGGCCTACGGCGTCTTCGCCATCGTCAACATCTGCTGGGCGCGCAGCCCCGAGAAACCCTGGTACGAGAACTGGATCGTGCTGCTGTGCGGCGGGGTGGTGCTGGTCACCGGCCTGCTCTACATGTTCACCACCCACCACTACGGCCGCGGCGACGCACCGGCGGGCGACGCCGTGCCGGACAAGCGGGAGACGACGCCGGCCGGGTCCCGGCCGGGGCGCGAGTGAGGCGCGACGGGCGCGGGTTCCGTCAGCGGCGCAGCAGCGCCCTGCGCGTGGCGCGGACGAGGCGCTGGGCGGGGCGGCGGGAGCGCGGGGCGGGCCCGGACCGGTCCCGCCACCACTGGCGCAGTTCCCGCCGCGCCCGCGGGTCCCCGGGCCGCCCGGCGTGCAGCAGGTGCTCGGCGAAGGTGAGGGCGTCGCGGCGGTAGCCGCCGGTCATCGGCTGGGTCTGGGCGTAGCCGAGGAAGGCCGGGCGGTAGTCCGCCCCGAGGATCTCCGGTAGTTCGGGCGCGACCTTCGCCACGACGTCCGCCCGCTTTGCGGCGAGCGCCCGCGCCTGGACGCCGACCCGCACCCGGTCGAACCCCTCGGGCACCGGCGTCCCGGCGACCAGCGCCGACAGCAGCGCAGCCTGCGCCAGCCCGAGCCGCTGCCGGGCGGCACCGGCGTCCGCCGGGTGGGGCAGGCCGGAGGCGCCCCGTGTCGCCCCGGCCGCCCCGGTCTCGTCGCCCTGCGGCGGGGCACCGGCCCCGGCCACGGGCGGGTCCGCCTCCCGGAGGGCCGCCCGGCCCGCCGAGCGGAGCTCCGACTTCACGCGCTCCACGGCTCCCGCCTCCAGGGCCCGCCGGATCGAGGCCAGCTCGCCCTCCAGCTCGGCCGGTTCCGGGAAGTTCTCGTCGCGTTCCAGCAGGACACCCGGCGGCGAGACGCGGGAGGCGAGGTCGGTCAGGATGCCGAGGACCGGCTCGGGCACCGGGTGGGCGTGGCTGTCGTGCCAGACGCCGTCGCGTTCGAAGCCGCCCGCGACATGGACGTAGGCGATGGCCTCCAGCGGCAGCTCGGCGAGGGCCTTGGCCGGGTCCTCGCCGCGGTTGACGTGGTTGGTGTGCAGGTTGGCCACGTCGATGAGGAGGCGGACGCCCGTGCGGTCGGCCAGCTCGTACAGGAACTGGCCCTCCGTCATCTCCTCGCCCGGCCAGGAGATCAGCGCGGCGATGTTCTCCACGGCCAGCGGCACCGGCAGCGCCTCCTGCGCGATGCGCACGTTCTCGCACAGCACGTCGAGGGCGTCCCGGGTCCGGGGGACGGGCAGCAGGTGGCCCGCCTCCAGGTGCGGGGACGCCGTCAGGGCGCCGCCCGCCCGGACGAACGCGATGTGCTCGGTGACCAGCGGCGAACCCAGCGCCTCCACCCGCTCGGCCAGCGCGGCCAGGCGGCCCTCGTCGGGCCGGTCGGCGCCGCCGAGACCGAGCGAGACGCCGTGCGGCACGACGGTGACGCCGCGCTCGCGCAGCCGCCGCAGCGACTCGGGCAGATGCCCGGGGCAGACGTTCTCGGCCACGGCTTCGACCCAGTCGATGCCCGGCATGCGCTCCACGGCGTCCGCGATCTCCGGTCGCCACCCGATGCCCGTCCCCAGTCGCTCCATCGTCCCCTCCTCCGCACGGCGCGATCCTCGAACGTGAGGGGGGTATGGCCCAGGCGCCCGCCGCCGAACCCCGCGGGGGGCGCCTTCAGAGCAACATTTGAGGTTTCCGGCCGCCGCCGAGGGGCGCGGCTACACCGCGCGGGTGGAGCGGTAGTTGAACACCGACCACAGGACGAACAGGCCCGTCACGATCATGATGATCGACCAGAACGGCTGGTACGGCAGCCACATGAAGTTCGCGATCAGCGCCAGTCCGACCACGACCGCGCCCACCATCCGGGCCCAGGTGGCCCCGGTGAACAGGCCGAACCCGGCCGCCACGACGAGCACGCCGACGACCAGGTGGATCCAGCCCCACGCGGTCAGGTCGAACTCGAAGACGTAGTCGCCGAAGCTCGTGTACACCTCGTCGTCGGCGATCGCCGTGATGCCCTGGAGCACCGCGAAGAGGCCGTAGACGACCATCAGGGTGCCGCCGAGAGCGAGGCCCCCGGCCGCCCACGAGTCACCGGAACCGCGTGGGCCGCCCCCGCCGGGCATCCGGTCGTCGGGGGCGGGAGGGGCGGGGGGAGGGGGCGCGGCGCTGGTCATGGCTGCCTCCTGGGTCGGGGTTGTCCGGTAACCCCACTGGAGCACCCGTCCCCGCCCGGCGCGCCCGCGGCTACTCCGAACGGGTGGCCGCCGGGCCGCCGCTCCGGTGCGGTTCCCGGCGCAGCGCCGGGTGGTCCGCGACGACCGTGCACGAGCCGGGCGCGATCTCCGTGAACCCCGCGTCGCGGACCAACGGCAGTCCGGCGCCGGTCAGTCCGGACCAGCGGGCCGGGGCGGCCGTCCGTACGGCGAGCGGGAAGCCCGCCTCGCGCCAGGCGGTCCGCTCCGCGTCGGACAGCTCCCACCAGGCCAGTTGGGCGGCGTGCCCCGCCTGGGCCATCGCCTTGCCGGCCGACATGCCGAGGTCCGGGTTCATCCACAGCACGGGGGCGGCCGGGTCCGCGTCCATGGGCGGTTCCGGGTCGTCCAGGTCGGTGCCGGAGACCTGGAGCCGGGCCAGGTCCTTGGGCCAGCCGTCCAGCGGGACGGGCGGGAAGACCCGTACCTCGGCGGACGCGCCGGTGACCGTGATGCCGGGCAGGGCCCCGGCCCGCCGCCACTCGGCGCCGCGGGCCCGCCGCACCACCTTGCGGATCCGGGCGTCCTGCCAGTCCCGCATCGACCGCGCCCACGCGCCCTCGCCGGCCGACCGCTCGTCGCTCAGGATCGTCAGCACGGCCCGGGCGGCCGTCTCCAGCGCGTCCGTACGCGCCGGCGGGTCCCCCCGCTCGATCCGCACGACCAGCGGCAGCACGAACTGCGGCGCCGTGTCGCGCGCGGAGGGCTCGGACCGGAAGGGGCTGTCGCTCACGGGCGTCGCGTCTTGGCTCACGCACCCCAGTGTGCCAGCCGGAAGATCGCACAGACGGGGGCCGGTGCGGCCCACCCGGGCCGGGAGAACCAGGACCGCACGGCTGCCGCCCTCGCTCATCCGCCGGGCGTGGCCGCGCCCGTGGGACCTGGCCGTTCCGGCCCTGCCGCCCAGCCCCCAGCGAGGGGACGCCGGGCCCCGTGACCGGCTCGTGGCCGGAGACCGCCCCCGCAGCGCCGCCCGGCGCCGTCGCCCCCACCCTCGGCGTCCGCACGGGCGTGACGTACTCGGCTCCCGTCGGTCAGCCCGAGCAGGACGTCCGCTCGGCCTCCTGCCACTCGCAGACCGGGCAGAGCGTGATGCCCTTGTACGACTCCGGGTACTCCGTCGGCTCCCGGCACAGCACGCACTCCGCGTACGGCGGTCCGTCCGCCCGGGGCGGCCTCGCCGCGTCGATCAGGCAGTAGTCGTCCTCACTCATACGTCCAGCGTAGGACGGTCACACCCGATCGCCCACGGCCCCGATCAGCTCGGACACCTTCACGAACCGGAAGCCCTCGCGGCGCAGCCCGGGCACGATCTCCCGCACCGCCCGCTCCGTCGCAGGGGCGGCGCTGCGCGTGCAGTGCAGCACCACCACCGACCCCGGCCGGACCCCGTCCAGCACCTGCCGGACGATCGCGTCCGCGTCGGTCTCGAACGCGTCGCCCCCGACCACGTCCCACTGCACGGCGGTCACACCGGTCGGCGTCAGCGCCCTGAGCGCCCGCCGGTCGTAACAGCCCCCGGGGAAACGGAAGTACGGCATCGGCTCCGGCACGCCCACCCGGCGGAACGCCGCGTACGCCCGCTTCACGTCCGTCCGCATCCGCTCGGCGGGCACGGTCGGCAGGCCGTAGCAGTCGGGGGTGAAGGCGTAGTGGCTGTAGGAGTGGTTGGCGATCTCGAAGAGCGGGTCCCGGCCGATGGAGCGGGCCTGGTCCGGGTACTGCTCGGCCCACCGCCCGGTCATGAACACGGTGGCCGGCACGTCCAGCGCCCGCAGCGTCGCGATCAGCCGGGGGTGGTCGAACCGCTCACCCGCCGCCGCCCGCGCCCCCTGCCCGGCGGTCATGTCGGCGTCGAAGGTGAGCGCCACGGTCCGGCCGCCCGTGCGGGGCCCGTGCTCGAAGACGGGGGTCAGACCGGCCGGGCCGGGTGCGAGCGTCGGGGGTCTCGACGGCGCCGCCGGCACCGGCGGGGAGGCCGCCTGCGGGGGAGCCGCCTGAGGGGCCCGGGCGGTCCCGCAGGCCGCGAGGGCCGTGCCCAGGGCGCACACGGCGGTGACACGGCGAAGGAGGGCGATCACCGTATGAAGATATGAACGGGGTCGTCCTCTTATGCGTGCCGGAACCGGGTGTCACCCGGCCGTCAGATGTCCCGCTGCTCCAGCGGCTTGGTCGCCGGGCCCTGGATCACCTTGCCGTCGGTATCGAAACGGGAGCCGTGGCAGGGGCACTCCCAGGCGGTCTCGGCGGCGTTGAAGGAGACCAGGCAGCCCAGGTGGGTGCAGCGCGCGGAGACGGCGTGGAGGGTGCCGTCGTCGTCGCGGTAGACCGCGAGGCGGTGGCCTTCGGCGCGGACCACGGCCCCCTCGCCGGGCGGCAGGGACTCCACCGGCGGCGAGGGCCGCAGCCGGTCGCCCACGAAGTGCCCGGCGACCTTCGCCTGGGTCTTGAGGAACGACGGCGCCTCACGCACCGCGGGCTTCAGCCGGCGCGGGTCGTACAGTCCGCTCCAGGCGCACTCCTCGCCCAGGATCTGCGCGGTGAGCAGCCGGCCCGCCATCATGCCGCCGCTCATGCCCCAGCCGCCGAAGCCGGTGGCGACGTAGGCGTGCCGTGCGCCCGGGTGCAGCGGGCCGACCATCGGCACGGTGTCGGTCGGGTCGTTGTCCTGCGTGGCCCAGCGGTGGGTGACGTCCAGGTCCGGGAAGTGCTCGGTGGCCCAGGCGGTGAGGTGCTCGAACCGGGCCCGCGGGTCGCCCGTGCCGGGCGTGAAGTGCTCGCCGGTGACGATGAGCAGGCGGCGGTCTCCCTCGTGCGGCGCGGTGCGCACCGAGCGGATGCCCTCGTCGGGCGTGATGAACATGCCGTCCGGGTCCTGGTCCGCCGGGATCGTCCCGGCCACGACCAGCTCGCGGCGCGGGGACAGCCGGGTGAAGAGCAGGGCCCTGTCGAAGATCGGGTAGTGCGTCGCGACGACGACGTCCCGGGCCCGGACCGTCGCCCCGGTGGTGGTCGACAGCCGGCACGGCTCGCCCTCGTCCAGACCGAGGACGGTGGTGTCCTCGAAGATCCGCCCGCCGCGTCCGGCCAGGTCGGCGGCGAGGGCCAGCAGGTACTTGCGCGGATGGAACTGGGCCTGCCCGGTGACCCGGACCGCGCCCGCCACCGGGAAGGGCAGCCCGGTCTCCTCCACGAACGAGGCGGGCAGTCCGGCGTCGGCGGCGGCGCGTGCCTCGGCGCGCAGTTCGTCCACCCGGCCCGGGTCACAGGCGTAGGTGTAGGCGCTGCGGCTCTCCCAGTCGCAGTCGATGCCCAACTCCTCGACGATCCCGGCCGCGCGCTCGATCGCCTCCGACTGGGAACGGGCGTACAGCCGGGCGCCCTCGGGGCCGCGGGTGCGCCGCAGCTTGTCGTAGACGAGCGTGTGCAGGGCGGTGACCTTGGCGGTGGTGTGCCCGGTGACCCCGGCCGCGACCCGCCCGGCCTCCAGCACCGCCACGCTCCGCCCGGCCCGCGTCAGCTCCCACGCCGTGCACAGCCCGGCGATCCCGCCGCCGATCACCGCCACGTCGACGTCCAGGTCCTCCGCCAGCGCGGGGTGGTGGCCGTCCGGGGCGGTCTGAAGCCAGTACGAGCTGCTGACCTGCTGCTTCTCGCTCATGCGGCACCGAGTACCCCCGTGCGTCCGCTTCAGTGTCCGGCGTGCCGCCGCACGGGGGAGCTTTACAGAAGAGGCCGGCAGGGCTAACGTACAACCAAATGGTTGTAGATGTTGCAGACGAGTCGAGTGACGAGACGGTGGACCGGCTGTTCCACGCCCTGGCCGACACCACGCGCCGGGACATACTGCGCCGCTGCGTGCGCGGGGAGCTGTCCGTGTCCCGGCTGGCCGAGGCCTATCCGATGAGCTTCGCCGCGGTGCAGAAGCACGTCGCGGTGCTGGAGCGGGCCGGTCTCGTCACCAAGCGGCGCAGCGGACGGGAGCAGCTCGTGCGCACCGACCCCGACGCGGTGGGGCGTGCGCGCCAGGCCCTCGACGAGCTCGAGTCGGCATGGCGCGGGCGCGTGGACCGCATGGCCCGGCTGCTCGCCGACGAGCCCCGAAGCGACGATCCCGGAAGCGACGATCCCGGATCCCAAGAGCCGCGAACCTTCGAGCCCCGAACGCTCGACCCCGACGAGAACGACACCACGGAAGGACCCGAGAGATGAGCGTCACCAGTGTCGACAAGGACCTCGACAACCTCACCCTCACCCTGATCGCCGACTTCGCCGCCCCGGTCGAGCGGGTGTGGCGGCTGTGGGCCGACCCCCGGCAGCTGGAGCGCTGGTGGGGCCCGCCGTCCTACCCGGCGACCGTGGAGGAGCACGACCTGACCCCCGGCGGGGAGGTCGGCTACTACATGACCGGCCCGGAGGGCGACCGGCACCGCGGCTGGTGGCGGATCACCACCGTCGCCGAGCCCACGTCCCTGGAGTTCACCGACGGCTTCGCCGACGACGACGGCAAGCCCAAGGACGACATGCCCACCATCTCCGTGCGGGTGCGGCTCACCGAGCACGAGGGCGGCACCCGCATGGAGCTGCGCTCCCTGTTCGACACCCGTGAGCAGATGGAGCAGCTGGCCGCCATGGGCATGGAGGAGGGCCTGAAGGAGGCCGTCGGCCAGATCGACGCCCTGCTCGCCGCCTGACCGGCACTCAGGACTGCCGCAGCAGCCGCTCGCGGCACTCCGCCACGTCGAAGTCCGGCTCCGGATACCGCGGGTCCAGCTCCCGCAGGTGCTCCAGGAGCAGCGTGCTGACCGCCCAGTTGCGGTACCACTTGTGGTCGGCCGGAACGAGGTACCAGGGCGCGTACGAGGTGCCGCAGCGCTCCAGAGCGATCTCGTAGGCCTCCTGGTACGCGGGCCACAGGGCGCGGTCGTCGACGTCGGACGGCGCGAACTTCCAGCGTTTCTCCGGCCTGTCGAGGCGCCTGAGCAGCCGGCGGCGCTGCTCGTCGTAGGAGAGGTGCAGGAAGCACTTGATCAGGGTGACGCCGTCGTCGGCGAGGGACTTCTCGAAGCGGTTGATCAGCTCGTAGCGGCTGTCGACCTCGGCGACGGGGGCGAGGTCGCGGACGCGGGCGATCAGGACGTCCTCGTAGTGGGAGCGGTCGAAGATGCCCAGCTCGCCGGGGAGCGGGAGCGCCTTCTCCACGCGCCACAGGAAGGGATGCGCCCGCTCCTCCTCGGTGGGGGCCCGGAACGCGGTGATCCGGCAGCCGGACGGATTGAGCAGCCCGATGACGTGCTTCACCGTGCCGCCCTTGCCGCTGGTGTCCATGCCCTGCAGGACCAGCAGGACGCGGCGCCGGTCGCCCGCGGTGCTCGCGGCCCACAGCCGTTCCTGGAGGCCGGCGAGGTGTTCGCCGATCCTGGCCGTGGCGGCCTTGCCCGCCGCCTTGCCGTCCGGGCCGCCGGGGGTCGCGGCGGCGTCGTGGGCGGACAGGTCGACCGGCTCGCCGCCGGGCAGACACAGCCGCTTCCGCAACGAGGTCCTGTCCTTCCCCACCGCAGGCCCCCTTTCGCTGCCTGTGCCTCGATGGTCCGGCGGGGCGCCGGGCTGCGCACCCGGCGCCCCGGCCGGCGGCGGCTGCCGCGCCTACCGGCGCCAGGGGCCCGTCACCGCGAACGTCGTGCCGGGCCGGTAGCAGTTGACGTACATCGTGCCGCCGTCGGGGGAGAAGGTCACCCCGGCGAACTCACCCCATTCCGGTTCCTCCGGCGTGCCGATGTTCTGGCTGTTGCGGGCCATCGCGTACACCTCGCCGCGCCTGGTCACGCCGTACACGTGCTGGGCGCCCTCGCCGTCCTCGCAGACCATGAGGCCGCCGCTGGGCGCCAGGCAGATGTTGTCCGGCGACTCGCCCGGCAGCTGCACGTCGGTGTCCGGTCCGAAGACGATCACCAGGGTCAGCCGCCGCCGGTCCGGGTCGTAGCGCCAGACCTGCCCGAAGTGGTCGGCCGCCGAGCCCTCCGCGCTGCGGGCGAAGGACGACACGAAGTACACCGACCGGCCGCCCCAGTAGCAGCCCTCCAGCTTCTGCGCGTGCGTGATGCCCCGGCGGCCGAAGTCCTGCAGCCGGATCGGCGTCCGCGCCGCCTGCGGGTCCGGTACGTCCACCCACTCGATGCCGTCGAACGAGGCGCCGGTCTCCTGGATCGAGGACAGGTCGGGTACGCCGGGCACGCGCATGGCCTGCAGCCGGCCGCCCGCGCGCAGCGAACCCCGGCCGCCCAGCGGCCGGTCGGGCAGGAAGCGGTAGAAGAGGCCGAACGGTTTCTGGAAGGCGTCCTCCGTCTCGTACACCACGCCCCGCCGCGGGTCGACGGCGATCGCCTCGTGCTGGAAGCGGCCCATCGCGGTCAGCGGCACGGCGCCGGTGCGGTGCGGGTCGACCGGGTCCACCTCGAAGATGAAGCCGTGGTCCTTGGCGTAGCCGTTGGTGCCCGCCTTGTCCTCGGTCTCCTCGCAGGTCAGCCAGGTGCCCCACGGGGTGGGTCCGCCCGCGCAGTTGACGGCCGTGCCGGCGATGGCGACGCGCTCCGACAGGACGTGGTCGCGGGAGTCCAGCGTCAGGGCCGTGCAGCCGCCCTTGCCCGCCGGGTCGTACGTGAGGCCCTCGACCGCCGGGACCGGGACCTTGCCGTCGGCGCGGTTCTCGTGGTTGCGGACCAGGTGGACCCGGCCGCCCCTGCCCTCGAAGGCCGACATGCCGTCGTGGTTGGAGGGGACCTTGCCCTCGCCGGAGCGGAGCGGGTCGCCCTCGCGGGAGAGGACCCGATAGCGGAAACCTTTCGGCAGGTCGAGCAGTCCCTTCGGGTCGGGGACGAGCGGGCCGTAGCCGGTGCGGCCGAGGTCCTGCGCGGCGGCGGTACCGGCGAAGAGTTCGGACAGGGCACCGGAGAACGCGATCCCGATGCCCAGGGCGCCTGCCCCGGCGAGTGCCTCACGGCGGGTGGCGGAACGACCGGTCGTGGTCATGCGGAAACCTTCCTGCTGGCGGACAGGAACTGTGATCCCGCTGTGTCTACCACCTGAGAAGGATGGCGGGAACCACGCGCGTAGCACGCGTCACTGCTCCACGGCGTGCCGCAACTCCTCCAGGGCCTCCTGGGCCTGTTCCGCGTCGGCGACGGCGTGTTCCGCCTGCTCCGCATGCTCTGAGGAGGGTGCCCGGCTCGCCTCGGGGCCCCGCTCCAGGAACCGGAGCAGCTCCACCGGGATGGGCAGCACCAGCGTGGAGTTCTTCTCCGCCGCCACGGCCATCACGGTCTGCAGCAGCCGCAGCTGGAGCGCCGAGGGCGTGTCCGCCATCTGGTGGGCGGCCTGCGCCAGCTTCTTCGAGGCCTGGTACTCCGCGTCGGCGTTGATCAGCCGGGCCCGCCGCTCGCGGTCGGCCTCGGCCTGGCGGGCCATGGAGCGCTTCATGGTGTCCGGCAGGGACACGTCCTTGATCTCCACGCGGTCGATGGTCACGCCCCACTCCACGGCCGGGCTGTCGATCATCAGCTCCAGGCCCTGGTTGAGCTTCTCCCGGTTGGACAGCAGGTCGTCCAGCTCGCTCTTGCCGATGATCGAGCGCAGGGAGGTCTGCGCCATCTGCGAGACCGCGAAGCGGTAGTCCTCGACGTTGACGACCGCGGCCGCCGGGTCCACGACCTTGAAGTACACCACCGCGTCGACCCGCACGGTCACGTTGTCGCGGGTGATGCCCTCCTGCGCGGGTATGGGCATCGTCACGATCTGCAGGTTGACCTTGCGCATCCGGTCGACGGCCGGCACGACCAGGTTGAACCCGGGCCGCCGCACCTCCCCGTGCAGACGCCCGAGCCGGAAGACGACCCCGCGTTCGTACTGCTTGACGACCCGTGCCGCCGCGGCGAGATACACCAGGCCGCCCGCGCAGACCGCCGCCACCGCCCCGATCAGCTCTTCGACCATGCCGACCTCCCCGTCCAGAGGTCCCGTTTCGTCTGTTCTTGTAACGATATGCCTCGATCAGGGTGTGGGGCCATGCCCCGGGGCCGGAGGGCCGGGGCTGAGGGCCGTGGGCTGAGGGCTGTGTGCGGGGCCGGACGCACGAAGGGCCGGGGCGCGGGGGGGGTGGGCGCCCCGCCCCCGGGGGTGCGGGGGGGGGGGTGCGGCTAGGGGGGGGGGTCCGTTTCGGGCGCCGGG